>DATEFI010000203.1:0-2117 GCA_035280705.1 Rhizorhapis sp.
TTGGCTTGGGCCCGCCGGAGGAGCGATCATCAGCCTGATTGTCGCCATTGCCGCGGTAACGTCTGCTAATGCCACGGCTATCACCGGCGCGCGTTCGGCCTATGCCCTGGGCGGAGATTTTCCGCGGCTTGGCTGGCTGGGCCAATGGAACGGCGAGCGGGGAACGCCAGCAAACGCGCTGCTGCTCCAGGGCCTGCTGGCGCTCGTCATCATCGCTGTCAGCGCCCTTGACCGCCACTCCTTTCAGTCGGCCGTGGAATATACCGCGCCGGTCTTCTGGTTTTTCCTGCTGCTCGTGGGCATTGCCCTTTTTGTGCTGCGCTGGAGGGAGCCGGATCGAGAACGGCCGTTCAGGGTGCCATTTTACCCCATTCTGCCAGGGCTGTTTTGCGCGACGAGCGGTTTTCTCCTAGTCTCGAGCCTCATCTATACAGGTCCTGCGGCGTTGATGGGGGTGGCTGTGCTGGTGGTCGGCGCGACACTGCTTCCATTTGTGGCGAAGGGGGAGGGTGTAGGGGATTGAAGGCGTAATTTCCCTCGTCCCTGCGCAGTGCCCCCGCTTTTTCTTGATGAAAAGAGGAAGGTAGCGGGCCCCCTGCTTCCGCAGGGGCGACGATTGGTTTTTGGGCAGTGACTGAAGGGAGCCCGCAGTAATAACCGCCATCACCCATGCGGCTTCAGTCCGTTCGCGAGCATGTCGTTCGCCACCGACGCGATCTCTTCAGGCGGCAGGCTTTCGTCCCACACCCCATAGCGCAATCCCAGAAACACGTTCATGCCGACAATGGCCCAGGCGTGGATTTCATTCACATCGGCACGCACTTCTCCACGCGCTGCCCCTGCCTGCAGGCGCGTGATGATACGGGCAACAGTGCTTTCATAATGCTGCCTGTAGCTGGCGGTATCGACAAATTCGGCCTCGTCGACGATGCGGTAGATTTCCTTGTGCTCCCGCGCGAACTCAAGATAGCTCAGCAGGCCTTCCTTTTCGGCGGCAAGCTGATGGGGCGCGGCCTGAATGCGGGGCGTGACATAGTCGCGCACTTGACCGGACATATCGCTCACCAGAGCGCGGAACACGGCCTCCTTGGTATCGAAATAGGTGTAGAAGCTGCCCAGCGCCACGCCGGCCCGCCGAGTGATGCCGCTGATCGATCCCTCGTGGAAACCTTTTTCGCCGAACTCCTGCGCCGCAGCGTCCAATATTGCCCTTCGGGTCCGCTCTCCCCGCGCCGTTCGCGGCATTTTGCCCCTAGCCTGATTCATGGTCCGCTCCCCAAATTCCCCGCCCTTCTTAGCTTTTCCACCCAGTTTTACGAGCTGCAGTTTTGAAGTTGAAAGTCGGTTCAACTTTCATTATCCTCATTTTCATCGACAGGCAACCCGGCCAACCGGGCAGGATCAGGAGAGGAAGAATGAGCGCTTTCAGAAGTTCAGTTCGAGCGGCTGCGCTGGTCTCGGCGGCGGGAGCCATGCTCGGTTCCCCATCTGTCCTGGCTCAGGAGGATATGCCCGCTGCGGCGGAGGGCAGCAGCGGCGGCGACATCATCGTGACGGCCCGGCGGCGCGAGGAAACGCTTCAGGATGTACCCATTTCCGTGACTGCCTTCACCGGCGACGCGCTTTCGCAGCAGGGAGCGGTGGACATCACCACGCTTCAGGACAAGACGCCAAACCTGACGCTCCAAATCGCGCGGGGGTCCAACTCGACGCTGATCGCTTTCATCCGTGGCGTTGGCCAGCAAGATCCGCTCTGGGGCTTTGAGCCAGGCGTCGGCCTTTATGTGGACGATGTCTATATCGCCCGCCCGCAAGGCGCGGTGCTCGACATTTTCGACGTGCAGCGGGTCGAAGTGCTGCGCGGGCCACAAGGCACGCTTTATGGGCGCAACACCATCGGCGGCGCGGTAAAATATGTGACCAAGCGGCTCGGCCATGATTTCGAAGGGAAGGTGCGGGCGGCCTATGGTTCCTATAACCAGATCGACCTTGTGGGCCAAATCAGCATTCCGCTGACGGAGACGCTGTCGATCGGCGGCGCCGTCGCTTATTATCAGCGCGACGGCTATGGCGAGAATCTCACCACGGGTGCCGAACATTATGACAAGGACGTGATC
>DATEFI010000204.1:0-3833 GCA_035280705.1 Rhizorhapis sp.
GATGGCCGCGCTCCATGAGCTCGACCGCCACGGCATGAGCCGGGATCATGTGACCGCCCGTGCCTCCGGCTGCCAGCACATAATGGCGGGAAATGGTCATCGTCCGCTCCATTTGACGACATAGGGGGAACGCACCAGATAAGGGTTCCGGCGCGTGAAAGCCAGCAGCAAACCCGTGCCGATGCAGAGCGCGATCATAGAGGAACCGCCATAGCTGATAAAGGGCAGCGTCATGCCCTTTGACGGGAATATCTGGGTATTGACCCCCATGTTGATGATCGCCTGAAGCCCGAACTGGGTGACAAGCCCGGCAGCGGCAAGAATGACGAAATTATCCTCCTCGTCGAGCAGCTTCAGCAGCACCCGCACCACGATGGCGAGGTAAACCAGCGCAATGGCGATGCAGGCAAAAAGGCCGAATTCCTCGCCTATCACTGAAAAAATATAGTCGGTATGCGCTTCGGGAAGGCGGAATTTGGCGACCCCGCTGCCTGGACCCACGCCAAGAAGGCCGCCCCCGGTGATGGCGGCATGGGCGCTGTCCACCTGATAGCTGTCGCCTTCTCCCAAAAGCCAGATGTTGATGCGCTGCGTCGCCACGGGGTAGAAAAGATAAGCAGCGACAAGACCGGTAACCCCGGCAACCGCGAGCGACACCATCAAGCGAACGGACATGCCCGACAGCAGCATCAGCGTCAGCCAGGCGGAACAGAAGATGACGGTCTGACCGAGGTCCGGCTGGTTCATCAGCAGGAAGGCGACGAAGCCGGTCAAGGCGGCCGACATGGGGATGACCGGAAGGGAACGGTCCTTTCCGCGCAAGGAAAGCAGCCAGGCCAGCGAAACGATGAAGACCGGCTTCAGGAATTCCGACGGCTGGAAACGAAGCGCCCCCGGACCCAGCCAGCGGGTAGCGCCATTGACCGATGTGCCGATGACCGGCACCAGAATCAGCATGCCGGTAAAAACGATCGCCATGAAGATCGCAAATCGCCGCGCCTGCGCCCGGGGGAGCATGGAGATGATCAGCATGATGGGCACACCGGCGGCCACCCAGGCAAGCTGGCGATAGAAATAATAGAGCGGGTCGAGCGTTACCCTGTTCGTGGACAGCGTCTGCGAGGCAACGGGCGATGCCGCCGCCACTGCGACGAGGCCAATCGCGATGAGGATGCTGATGAGCAGCAGCAACAACCGGTCGATTTCCCAGAACCACAGGCCAAGCGGCGTGCGGTCGCGCGGCAGGGTAACGCCGCGCCTGGGACGGACGAAAGCGGGAGGAGGCGCCATGGTGCTGACCTGATGAAGGCTGGAATAGCTGTCGGCACGCATGTTCATGTCGCCCTCCGCCATCAGCCAAGCGCCTCCACCGCCGCGCGGAAGGCGTCGCCTCGCGCTTCGAAGTCCCGGAACTGATCGAAGGAGGCGCAGGCAGGGGACAGCAGGACGACATCGCCGGGCTCGGCCATACGAGCAGCGCGGCGGACGGCAGTGATGAGCAGTTCGCTGTCATCGACGGGCATGACCGGGCTCAGTATCTCAGCAAAGCGAGGACCTGCTTCGCCGATCGTATAGGCCTGCTTCACATTGCCGAAATGCGGGGCGCAGTCATCCAGGTCATCGGATTTGGCAAGACCGCCAACGATCCAGTGGATGCGGGGCCTCCCATCCTTGGGCGGATAGGCGGCCAGCGCCGGAGCCGTGGAGGCCGGATTGGTCGCCTTGCTGTCATTGACGAAGAGAACACCATTTTTTTCCGCCACGCGCTGCATGCGGTGCGGCAGACTGGCATAACTCCGAAGGCCAGCGGCAATGGTGTCTTCGCCAAGAGCAAGGGCACGAGCCACGGCAATGGCGACTGCGGCATTTTGTGCATTATGCGGCCCCTGAAGCGAGGGCCATCGAGCCTGATCGCCGGGACCGATTTGCCCCGAATGGACCTCCACAAGCCGGGA
Organism: Rhizorhapis sp.; assembly: GCA_035280705.1. Lineage (GTDB taxonomy): Bacteria > Pseudomonadota > Alphaproteobacteria > Sphingomonadales > Sphingomonadaceae > Rhizorhapis. The sequence continues at coordinate 1,956 of DATEFI010000204.1, forward strand.
AGGCACGCTGGCGGCGATCTGCCGGCTGGGTTCATCCTCGACCGCGATGACGGCGACATGATCGGCCGACTGCATCGCGAAAAGCCGCGCCTTCGACGCGCAATAGCCGGCAAAGCCATCATAGCGGTCGAGATGGTCGGGCGTGATGTTGAGCAGCACCGCCACATCGGCATCTAGGCTGTAGGTGAGGTCGATCTGATAGCTGGAAAGTTCGAGCACATAGACGCCGCCTTCCGGCAGAGGATCCTGCCCCAATATCGGAAGGCCGATATTGCCCCCCATCCTCGTCGGAATAGCGGCAGTATCGACGAGATGGTGGATGAGCGCCGTGGTGGTGGACTTGCCGTTGGTGCCGGTGATGCCCACCACTCGATGAGCCGGAAGGCTTGGCCGGGCCAGCGCGAAAAGCTCTATGTCGCCAATCACCGGCACAGCGGCTGCGCCCGCCTTGTCCGCTATGGGGTGACGGTTGAGCGGCACGCCGGGAGAAACGACGACGCCGTCAAAGCCCGCAAGGTCGATGAGCAGCGGGTCGGCAAGCAGAAAACTTCCGTTCGTGTCGAGCGAAGTCGAGACACCCTGCGTCACGCCAACGTCCCTCGACTGCGCTCGGGACGAACGGATCGCTTCTACGGTCTCAAGCGCCGCTTCCCGCGCTTCCTCCCGGCTGTCCCAGGCGACGACATGCGCGCCGCTTTTGACCAGCGACGCTATGGTGGCAAGGCCGGAGCGGGCAAGGCCCAGGACGGCATATTTCCTGTCCGAAAAGGCGGGGCTGACGATCACCGGATCTTCAACGTGGACAGGCCCGCAAGGGCGAGAACGATGGAAATGATCCAGAAGCGAATGACGACCGTAGGCTCCGACCAACCCAGTTGCTCAAAATGGTGATGGATGGGAGCCATGCGGAAGACTCGCTTGCCGGTGCGCTTGAAGAAGAAGACCTGAATGATGACAGAGGCCGCTTCAAGCACAAAGAGGCCGCCGATGATGGCAAGCACGATTTCATGGCGTACAGTCACGGCGATCACTCCAAGCGCACCGCCCAGGGCCAGGCTGCCCGTGTCGCCCATGAAGACTGCGGCGGGCGGTGCGTTGAACCAGAGGAAGGCCAGGCCAGCCCCGATGATCGCTCCCAGCAGGATGGTCAGGTCGCCCGCGCCCGGCACGTGGGGAATCCCCAGATAGGTCGCATAGTCGGCGCGGCCCACGATATAGGCGATCAGCATGAAGGCGACGCAGGCAATGATCACGGGCATGGTGGCAAGGCCGTCGAGGCCGTCGGTCAGGTTCACCGCATTGCCGGCGCCGACGATCACGAAGGCCGCGAAGATATAATAGACAGGTCCAAGGTCGATGGCGGGACCGTTGTAGAAGGGGACGTAAAGCGCGGTTCCGGTCTGGCTGACGATGAGCCAGGCGGCACCCCCCGCGATCAGGAATTCCATCAGCAGGCGTACCCGCCCCGGAACGCCCTTGTGGCTCGACTTGCTGACCTTGTCATAATCATCGAGGAAGCCGATCGCCCCGAAGCCGAGCGTCACGAAGATGCAGGCCCAGACATAGACGCTCGACAGGTCCATCCAGAGAAAGACCGAAATCGCGATCGACGTCAGGATCATGAGGCCGCCCATGGTGGGCGTACCCCGCTTTGCGAAATGGGTCTGCGGACCATCCTCGCGGATCGGCTGGCCCTTGCCCTGGCGGACGCGCAGCCAGCCGATGAATTTGGGCCCCATCAGCAGGCCAAGGAACAGCGCCGTCGCCACCGCGGCGCCGGTGCGGAAGCTCAGATAACGGATGAGGTTGAAAGCCCCCTCAAATTCCAGCGTCGTCGCCAGCCAGTACAACATTAACTCTCTTTCTTGCCGCCGGCCA
>DATEFI010000205.1:0-3020 GCA_035280705.1 Rhizorhapis sp.
GGGCGTCGGGCTCTTCACGGTGCTCGCGAGCGCGGCGCTGATGCATTATCTGCACCTTTCGACCGCATTGGGCGCCTTCGTCGCCGGCGTGATGCTGGCGGACTCCCCCTACCGCCATGAGATTGAGGCCGATGTAGAGCCTTTCCGGTCTATCCTGCTCGGGCTTTTCTTCCTCGCGGTGGGAATGGTGCTGGACGTGCAGGCGGTACTGGCAAGCCCGCTCTTCGTGTTTGGCATGGCCGTGCTGCTCGTGATTGTGAAGACCGTCATTATTTCGGGTGTCGGACGGCTTTTCGGCATGAAAAGGAAGCAGGCCTTCGCGCTTGGACTGCTGCTCAGCCAGGGCGGCGAGTTCGGATTTGTCCTTTTCGCACAGGCGCAGGACGCACTGCTGGTCGCGCCGAGCGCCGCCAGCATATTCAGCGCCATTGTGACCATATCCATGGCAACCACGCCTTTCCTCCTGCTACTGGCCCGCAAGCTCGAATTTGCCCGTCCATCGAAAGAAGAGGAACCGGAGGGTCCGGACGAGGCTCCGCAGGGGGCGGCCCTTGTGGTTGGCTATGGCCGCTTCGGGCAGACAGTCGCGCAGATGCTGATGGGCCATGGCTGCGACGTCACCTTGATCGACAAGAAGCCTGCGCAGATCGAAATCAGCAGCAGGTTTCACATGAAGGTCTATTATGGCGACGGCACGCGGATCGACCTGCTCCGGCGAGCGGGAGCAGAAAGGGCGCAGATCATAATCTTCTGCATCGATGGCGATGGCTTGGGCCCGAAGATCTTAGAGCCGATATTGGAGGCATTTCCCCAGGCCGCAATATTGGCCCGCGCTTATGACCGGCAACATCTGCTGACGCTGAAAAATCTCGACATTGCAGGTTCCGTTCGTGAGGTATTCGAATCCGCCGTTTTGATGGGGCTTAAGGCAATGAAGGCGCTTGGGGTACCGGAGGCGGAGATTGCGGAGGTCGAGCGGCGTTATCGCGAAAATGACCAGCAACGCCTCGCTGCCCAGGACGCTGAAGGTTCGATTCATGCGGCCAAGGACCTGATATACCGCCCCGGTCACAGCATGCGGGATGCAGACGGCCAATTCGAAGGGAAATTTGGATGATCGCCGCTCTTGCCGCCCTTTCCGCTGCAATCGCCGTCGCGGCAGGCGCCTTTGGCGCTCATGGTGCAGCCAGCACGCAAGCAGCCGAATGGCTGAAAACAGGCGGCATCTATCAGCTTGTCCATGCGGTGGCGGCACTTGCCATCGCGGGTGTGGCGCGCGGACCCGCCGTGCTGCTGCTATTGGGCGGCGCAATCTTCGCGTTCACGCTGTACGCCATGGCGGTGGGGGCGCCGCGTTGGCTGGGTGCTGTGACGCCGATCGGCGGAACGCTGCTGATCCTTGGCTGGCTTTGGGCTGCCTGGATTCTGTTTCGTCAATAGGCGGCTACCAGCGGCGGACCATCGTGAATGGTTCGCCTGCATGGAGCTTCAGCAAAGTAGTGCATTCAGCATCGAGCTGTACGCTTCCCTCATCACCCATAAGGGCATAGCCATAGCAGCAGCGGAAATCACCGAGCCGGCCCATCGCGACCAGCATCTTTTCGCCCTTTTTCGAATGGATGGCCGCCAGAATTGCGTCTTGCGCCTCGACTATCGTGCGGAGCTTGTCGGTCTGTGCCGTCATTGTGGGGCCCCCATCAAAAATGTCGACATAGCCATCATGATGGAACCCTTCGGTCTCCAGCATCCGCATGGCCGCTCGGCCAGAGGGATGCGGCATGCCAATGACTGCCCTTGCAGTATCGGGCAGCATGGCCGTGTAGATCGGATGTTTCGGCATTAGATCGGCAATGAACTGGTTTCCATGAATGGCGTTGAAATCATCCGCTTCCTGGAAACTCATGCCGAAGAACCGGCCCGCAAGGCCATCCCAGAAGGGGGAGCCGCCCGCCTCGTCAATGACGCCCCGCAATTCCGCCAATATACGGTCGCTGAAACGGGCACGATGCTGGCGAATGAAAAGATAGCGGCTTCGCGCCAGAAGGAGGCCCAGTCCTTCCGCCCGCTCGCGCGGGTGCAGGAACAGGCCGCCCACCTCGCTTGAACCTTCAAGATCGGTCGTCAAGCTGAGGATTTCGGCTCGAAAATTCCGCCCAAGCTCCCGGCTGTTCTGGGACAGGACGCCGATGCGGTAGCTATAGAAGGGCCAGTTCTGACCGATCTTCGTAAAGAGCTGACAGGTCCCGCGCACCAGGCCGGTTTCGGAATTTTCGAGGACAAGAATGATCAGTTCGTCCTCGACCTTGTCCTCCTCGCGCGACAGCGCCTGCTCGGTCCGTTCCAGTTTTTTCCGCAGCGCCTCTCGGTCGGCCGGTAGATTGGTAAAGCCCCCTCCGGTCAGCTTGGCCATTTCATACAATATCTGCAGATCGCTCATATGGGCGGGGCGTACCAGAAAGGTCATAGGCGGCCTCGTTCGGCTATCCGCATCAGTGCCAGCGCGGACAATCGCGCCCGCTCGGCCAGGCTTTCGACGATCAGATATTCGCCGGGGCTATGAATGGAGCCGCCACGGGCGCCCATTGTGTCGATGACCGGTACTCCACAGGCCGCAATATTGTTGCCGTCGCAAACGCCGCCTGTATCTCTGCAATCCAAAGCGAGGCCAAGGTCGGCTCCACATTTCCTCACCAGTTCGAACAAGCGCTTTGCCTTTTCATCCAGGGGCTTGGCCGGACGAGCGGAGTCGCGATGAACATCCATGGTGACGCCATGTTCCCGCCCCACGGCTGTAACGGTTTCTTCCAGCAGCGAATGTGCAGCCTGTTCGTCATCGGGGGACCGGGCCCGGAAATTGACCCGCAAAATGGCATGATCAGGCACCACATTATTGGGCCCGCCGCCGTCGATCCGCGCTGGATTGCAGGTGAATGCTTTTCCGCTGCCGCGCTTCAGGCGCACCGCCAGGTCGGCGGCGGCGACCACGGCGTTCCGGCCCTCATGAGGATTTCGGCCGGCAT
>DATEFI010000206.1:0-3724 GCA_035280705.1 Rhizorhapis sp.
CACGATCTGGCGCCCGTCCGCAGTGTAGGAAATATTCCTGATGAGGAACGTCATTCTATGGCCTCACCAGTAAAAGAAAACGCTGATAATATGGGCGGATAGCGCGGCGATCAGCGCGAAAGTCGCGGGCACATGGACATAGAGCCACACTTCGAGCAAGGCGCGGAGCTGCAGATGCCGCCGCAGCCGCGCGAGCATCGCCTCCTTGCGCTCCAGGAGCGCGTCCACCCGTTCCAGCGGATCATTGCCTGTGTCGGGCCGATCGCCCGTCAGCAGCCGGATACCACCCTGGGCGCGGCGGGTGGCGCAATGGGGATAGTTTCCCGACAGGCGCCGCATGATCCCGCCGCCGAAGGGATCCTCATCAAGGGCCGCCTGCACAAGCTCCGCCTGCGCATGGGACAAGGGCTGAGCGGCATCGTGAAGCTGCCGGTCGATGGCGCGGATCGCATCCAGCATCTGCGTCTGCGTCATTTCCTCGCGGTTGCTGCTGAGCGCGGCTGGCAGGGTCGCATAGACGAAGACGCCGAATATGCCGGACAGGATCACCAGCATCATGAGCCCATAGGCAAGGGTGTGGACGTTCCAGCCAAACTGGAATCCGGCATGCAGCGTACCGATGACGACAAGGCTGAGGCCGAGATAGACATGGGCCGAGGTCCAGCCCTTCAATGACCAGCGGCCCGGCGTCATCGCGCGCTTGCGGACGCCCAATATGGTCAGCCAGAGGATCAGCAGCGCGCCGATGGTGCCCAGCATATAGCCATACCAGCTCCCGCCATTATGGCGTGGCTCCACATCGACGAGGGCATAGCCAAGGATCGCAATGCCACTGATCGCCGCCGCGATCTTCAGCCAGCGGAAATTGCGGTGGCGCAGGAAGCTGTCATGCAGCGTTTCGCCCTTGGCGCGGCGGGGTGTAGCGCGGGTTGCCATCAGAGGAATGTCGCTTCCTGCGGCAGATCGTCATCCCCGCGAAGGCGGGGATTCATCTCCGGCCCAAAAACCTCGATCAGAGCCGGAGAAATGGATTCCCGGCTTCGCGGGAATGACGAAAATGGCTTTCGGATGCTTGCGTGCACCATCACGCCTGCTCCCTTTCAAGCCGGGAGACGCTCAGGAAATCCTCGGGCGACACGCGGATCGCAGCGCCGGTGGGACAAGCGCGGACGCAGGCAGGTCCGCCTTCAATGCCCGAACACATGTCGCATTTGATCGCCTTTTTCGGCGGCTCCACGCCCGGCACCTTGTTGGCATAGCGCCATTTCTTCGACGGTTCCCCTGGCCCAGGCCCCAGCCCCAGGAACAGCCAGCTGAGCAGCCCCGGCTTTGGCGGCGGCACACTGTCCATGCGGATCACGCCATAGGGGCAGTTGCGCTGGCAATTGCCGCAGCCGATGCAGGTCTCGTCAATGAAAACCTCTCCGTCCGGCCCGCGATGAATGGCGTCGGGCGGGCAGTCGGCCATGCAATGCGGATGCTCGCAATGGCGGCAGCTCGTGGGGACATGCAGATGGGCATAGGTGCGCCCGGCTTCCCGGTCGAGGCGGGACAGGCCATCATGGCTGTCGGCGCACGCCTTTTCGCAATTATCACAGCCGACGCAGAGATTTTCGTCGATGAGGAGAACGTCGGTCGCCTCGCCAATGCCGTTGTCGACCAGGAATTTGGCCGTGGCGGAGTACATGTCGACCACACCCGAAAAGCTGTCCTTACGGCTTTCGACAAAGGCATTGATGTCCTGCCGCGCCGCCATGTCTCGGCGGGCACGCTCCAGCAGGGCGGGCTTTTTTTCCATCAGGCGGCGGAAGGCCGCGCCCTGCAGCTTGATGACTTCGGACTTGATCGCTGCCTTCACCGTCGCGCCGCGCCTGCCGCCCGCGATCAGCGCCATCTCCCCCACATAGGAGCCAGCGGGGAGATAGGAGAGGAAGACGGGCTTTCCGCCGACATTCTTCTCCACGACCATAGAGCCCTGGCGGATGACGAAGATGTCGTCCCCCTCCTCGCCTTCGGTGATGATCGGCTGCCCTGCACGGACGGAGAGGATTTCGGAGCTGTCCAGCACCTCCTGCACATCCGCCGAGGTAAGACCGGCGCCGAACATCTGGAGCAATTGCCGCTCGGTGGAAATGCGCGTCACCGCCCGCTTGGCGGCGGGCACCGAAGCCATGAGCTTCAGGGCAGCCGTGCGTGACACCTCGACCAGCAAACATTCCCCGGCAGCGCGCACTGTCGCGCCCCGGCGGCGGCCGGAGATGAGCCCGACCTCGCCGAATATCGAGCCCTTCTCAATAGGGACAGTGATGCCGGGATCGTCCTTGCTCACTTCCACCAGCACCGACCCATCAGCAATGCCGAAGAGCGAGGATCCGGCGTCCAGCCGCTCGAAGACGACCTCGCCCCGCTGATAGGACCGGACCTCCGAATCCAGCATGAATTCGCGCATCTGAAGCGGCGAAAGCTCGTTCAATATGCTCACATTGACGCGGAGATATTCCAGCCATTGCTCGACGCTCCGCCGCTGCGGCAGCCGGGCGAACCTGGCCTCCAGAATGGGTTCGTCGGCGGGCTTGAGCGACCTGTTGCCATTGATGAACTCGACGACATCATAGCCCTGGTTCATGCAGTGCTTGATGAGCGGATAGCCCGCGAGCGCACCGATGACGAATATCCCCGGCTCCGTCGTTTCGAACACCGGCGACAATTTCGGGAAAGCCTCCCGGTCGGCGCTGGTGAACTCGATGCCGCAGCTTTCGACAAAGGCGCGCGGTGCGGCAGAGCCCATGCGGGCAATCACCCGGTCGCAGCGAATGCTTTCCTGTCCATCGCGCGTGTCCAGCACCAGCTCGCCGGGCCGCACCTCGGCTGGCGAGGTTTCGGTCCGCACCATGACGCGGCCATTGTCCCGCGCTTCCATCAAAAGCTTGACGTTCGCGCTCTTGGCGCGGGCGAAGTCGGCACCGCGGTTGAGAATGGTGACGATATTGCGCTGCGCCGGATCGGCGGCGAGGCCGAGCGCGTTCTCGATCCCCGCGTCGCCCGAGCCAATGACGGTGATGTGCTCGTCAATATATTCGCCCGGATCGTCGAGCTGATATTGCACATGCGGCAGGCCGCCGCCGGGGCAGCGGAGCAGGTTCGGATTGCCCTGCGTCCCGATCGCGAGGACGACCGTTTCCGCTTCTATGGCCTGCCCTGCGGTGGTGGTGAGCGTGAAAGCGCCCTTCTGGCCCGCAATGCCCTTCACTTCGGCATTATAGGCGACATTGATCTTCTGCGCCGCCGCCTGATCGTTCCAGGTGCCAAGCACCGCTTCCCGCTTGCCCGCCTCGAAATCAAGATCAGAGCGAAGGACAAGCTGGCTTGGCGTCGCCATGACATGCTTGCCCTTTTGATATTTGTAGATGGTGTCCGAAAGATGATCGGTCTTTTCCAGCAGGATGTGGGACAGTCCGAGCTGCGCCGCCCGTCCTGCGGCGCTCAGCCCGGCCGGTCCGGAGCCGATAATGGCGATCCTGTACCGCTGACTCACATACCCCCCTTGTGCCAGCGCGTGTCCCGCCGGCTGGCTGTTGCCTAAATCACATGCTGGCCCTAGGGGCAATCTATCATTTCAAAAGCTTGAGGCTAGTCAGATCACGCGCAGCGGAAGGCATCGGCAGGTGGGCACTCGAAAATTGGCGCGGTTCATGTTGGCCGGAGCGGCTGTGATCGCCGCCGG
>DATEFI010000207.1:0-10469 GCA_035280705.1 Rhizorhapis sp.
GGTCCGCCAAGCGATATGATTGGGTTCCGAATGAGCGCTACTCGAACATCGCCCTGACCATTCACACCCTGAGGATCGCGGTCGTCAAGGGCTTCTGACCGGCTCGGCTGACGGGTAGCTTCTGAAATAGTCATTCCGCCACAGGAAGTTAGTGTATGTGACGGTCACGCTGAAATCCAGCGACCTGACCTGATGCCACCAGCCGAGCGGCATGAAGATGATGTCACCCGGCTCCAACACAACATCATAGCTGCGCAGGTCATTCAAGCGCGGGTAGCGATCGAGGTCGATGCCCGGATCTTCCAGGTCCGGAATGTCACTGAAGACATGCTGCGAGTTGTACAGCTTTCCGGCTTCTGAGGCAGGATGCAGCTTGACCCGTTTGCGGCCGGCGAGCTGAGCAATGAAGTTGTTGGTAAGGTCATGATGCAGGGATGTGACCGTTCCGGCGGGTCCGATCCACATCATGCCGAACCTTCCCTCCGAGGAACGATCCAGAAATTTATCGAGGAATCCCAGATCGCCGTAAAGCGGTGACAATGCCTCGGCATTGCGTGCGGAATTATAGGCCGTCAGATAGGCATCGTTGCCGGCACCTGCCTCCAGGATGCGATCGATAAAGCTGTCAAAGGGCGCCTCCCTCCGATGGACGTCCTTGTTCATCTCAAACAGGCGATCGCTGCTCCGGTCGCCTTGATATTCAATCAAGCGGGAACCGACCTTGGCCTTGAGATATTCGGGCGTCCAACGTGCCAGCGCTGGCCAGTTTGCCATTTCTCCAGCCAGGATTACCGGGCGATTCGATGCGTAATATCGTTCGAGGAACTCCTCGCTGCTCAAGTCAGTGCGTCGCTCGATGCCCACCAGCATGGGCGCCAGGTCGCGTTGATTTTCGAGGCTTTCCAACAGCCATTCCCGTTTGGCGAGCGCTTTTCGCAGTGCGCCAATGTCGTCTGGCCTGTCCGCCTGGCCGCGCCAGCCCGCATCTGGCGGCATCTCCTTGTCGTCCGCGGGCGCGATTGGAACGCCGGGGGCAGCGTTGCGATTGAAGGACTTCAGGCGCAGTTTTACGCGATGGTCCCCTATAAGCGCCTCTCCATTGACGTCGGTGCCACGATAATAATGCTTCTGCCAATGATCGGCCGAAGAAGAAGGCGGAGCGCCAACGCGCATTTTCTGATGGAATTCATCGCGCGCAAGGCTCCAGGCCCGAAACCGCTCACTGGTTGCGGGATCGCTATCCAGCGATTCAAACCTGGGGTGAAATTCTTCGACAGCCGCCCGCTCCACCGGAAAGAAGAAACAAAAGGGCTCCATCTCATGGAAATGAACCCATTGTCCGGGTCGAGTGAACCGCCAGTTCATCGTGAAGGTGAATGGGGACCAGTCCGATTCTACGATGGCGGTCAGCGGTGAAATTCCGTCCTTGGCGCGATTGGGCGATCCCCCAACCCATAGATTCCAGCCCGGCGGCGTCCGGATAATCCCCTCCACATGGAAAGTGACCACCCCATTGCCGAAGAGAGAGACAGGGCGCTGCTCGGGCCTTGAACTGGGATCGGGACATATGGTCACAGCCCCGGTTCCCGCCTCCCCGTTCCATAACGCATCAAATGCGCAGGGACAGAGGATTTCCCAGCCATGGGCATTGGCAATATTGAGTGGCAGGCAGCGGTAGGCAAAGGAATCTGGCGTATTATCCATCCATTCCCGCTTGACCGGCGCGGGCCGGATCAGCGGTGCCCATCCAGGGTGAAGATAGCAAACCAGGTCCATATGAGGACTCGCCGCATAATTTCATACACTATAAGGTGAGCGCCGGTTTCTGTGCCAGCGCATTCTCTTGGAAGAATGCAGGCAGCCGCCGCATTCTGCCAGGCAACGCGAAGGAGGCTAGCATCGCGATGATCACGCCGCTCCAAGCCCAGTCAGCCGATGCCGTGCGCCGGCATTATGATGATCTGAGCGATGTGTACCGCGAGATCTGGGGTGATCATCTCCATCATGGCTATTGGCGTACAGGCAAGGAAAGCCAGCGGGCCGCGGTTGAGGCGCTGGTCGACCTTGTCGCCGAACAGCTTCAAATATCTTCAGGGCAAGCGGTCTGCGACATCGGCTGCGGCTATGGGGCGGCTGCACAACATCTTGCTGAGCGGCATGACATAGCCGTTACCGGGCTTACGATATCGCCGGAGCAGGCGCATGTCGCCGCAGCCATCCGGCCCGCCGCCGGGTCGGTTCATGTACTGGAGCGGGATTGGTTGGCCAATAGCTTGCCCGATGGCTGCTTCGACGGCGCCTATGCCATTGAAAGTACAGAACATATTCCCGAAAAGCAGGCTTTTTTCGATGAAGCTTGGCGAACCCTTCGTCCTGGCGGCCGCTTGGTCGTCTGTGCATGGCTGGCGGACGGCAATCCCTCGCCATTCGCCATCCGCCATCTGCTTGAACCGATTTGCCGGGAGGGCCGATTGCCCGGCATGGGCAGCCGGAAAGACTATGAGGACATGGCCTGGAATGCAGGCTTTTCCTTGGCCGGTTTCACCGACCTCAGCGGCAAAGTTGCCCGGACCTGGCCGATCTGCATGCGCCGTCTGCTGGTCAAGTTCGTGACCGAGCGGCGCTACCGTGCCATGGTCTTCGATCCGGCGCTCGAAGACCGGATATTCCTCCGAACCATCCCAAGGCTGATGATCGCCTTGCAAACAGGCGCAATGCGCTATGGCATCTTCACATGGCGCCGCGGGACTGGAACCAGGGATATCAGGGCACCCGCGTCCACCGCTTCGACCGGCAGACGAACAGAACGCAACCCGTCACCTTGAGTGAACCATCCTCATCAAGCGCCAGTTTCGCGCGATAGCTGTTTCCCGTCTTTGGGTCATAAGCGCGTCCGCCGGTCCATTCGCGCCCGTCGCGTTTGAAGCCGCTCAGAATGAGAAGGCCAATAATGGGTCGCTTCCGCATATCGGGATCGGGATTGTTGACATCGGTTTGAGGCACGCCGGGTGCTCTATCAAGCACCTTGCTGACGCGTCCGCAAAGCGATGGTCCGCAAGCGTCGATCGTCACCACCGCCTTTTGATCGTCTGTCATCCACCTGCCATAAACCGAAACCGGCAACTGAGCCGCAAAGACGGGCTGGCTGATGAGCATGGCGGCCATGAGCAGGCGGAGCATCGGTTTTGTATCCCAACCGGGGGAAATTTCGGGATAACGCGCAAGCTGCTCCCGTCGCTATTTTACACACCGAAAGCGAAGGGTGGAAAGCGAGTTGTGATTTCCCCTTGGAAGCTCGTCCATTATCATTCGGACGGCGCACCGAAGGGTCTTGAGGCGGGAGAGGACGAGTGAGCGGCAATATTCTGGTCATCGATGAAGGAACGACTTCGACCCGGGCCATATTGTTCGATCCCGGCGGAGAGTGCCTGGGGTTCACTCAGCGCGAATTGACCCAATATTATCCGGCGGCTGGCCATGTCGAACATGACGCCGCCGAGATATGGGACAAGACGCTTGCCTGTCTGCAGGAAATGGTGGAGCGCGCGGGGGGTGCGGATCGCATCGCCGCGCTTGGCATCACCAACCAGCGCGAAACGGTGGTCGCCTGGGACAAGCGAACCGGGGAGCCGCTTGCGCGCGCCATAGTCTGGCAGGACCGCCGCACCGCCGATCAGTGTGCGGCCCTCAGGAAGTCAGGGCATGAGGCGCTCGTTCAGGCGAAAACGGGCCTTCTCCTCGATCCCTATTTCAGCGGCAGCAAAATGGCGTGGATGCTCGAAAACTGGACCGACGTCCGGGATGCTGGCGAACGTCTTGCTTTGGGAACGGTCGAATCCTACCTCATCTTCCGGCTGACCGGGGGGCTGCATGTCACGGACGCAAGCAATGCCAGCCGCACCATGCTGATGCCGCTCGACGGACCCGGCTGGGACAGCGAGCTTTTGGCGATGTTCGGAATACCGGCCGCGAGCTTGCCCGCGATTGTCGACTGCGCGGGAGTGATCGGCGCAACGGCGCCCGGCCTTCTGGGCGGCTCCATCCCGATCTGCGGCTCGGCGGGCGACCAGCAGGCCGCAACCATCGGCCAGGCCTGCCTTGCGATGGGCGATACCAAGGCGACTTTCGGGACGGGCGCCTTTGTCCTCGCCAATTCGGGAAGCATCGTTCCACGATCAGGGCACAGGCTGCTCGCGACGGTGCTGCATCAGATTGGCGGCAAGCGCCATTATGCCCTGGAAGGATCGGTGTTCGTCGCGGGCAGCCTCATCAAATGGCTGCGCGACGAACTGGGCATTTTGGCCTCGGCGGCCGAAACCGCTACTCTCGCGCCGACCGTTCCGGGCAACGACGGCGTTTATCTGGTCCCTGCGCTGACGGGCCTTGGCGCTCCCCATTGGAATCCTGATGCCAGGGGCGCGCTCACCGGGCTAAGCTTCGCAACCACGCGGGCGCATATCGCTCGTGCAGCACTCGAATCCATGGCCTATATGGCGCATGACCTCCAAAGCGCCTTTGCCGCCGACCGGGTGTTGTGGCAGCGGCTGAAGATCGATGGCGGCATGGCGGTCAATGACTGGATGGCGCAGGACCTGGCCGACATATTGGACATTCCGGTGGAGCGGCCCGAATTGGTCGAGACAACCGCATTGGGCGCCGCCATGCTCGCGGCCGTGGGTGCAGGACTGTACCCCTCGCTCGAAGACGCGGCCAGCATGCGCAAGAGGGTGCAGGAATTCCGGCCAGCGATAGATCCTTCCGTTCGAAGTGCCAGGCTGAAAGGCTGGGCCACGGCGCTCTCGAAGATCTGACCTCAATCCTTCGCCATCGCCCGCAGGGTTGCGATGCGGTCAGCCTCATGCGCCGGCTTGTCGGCGCGGATGCGGTTGATGCGCGGGAACCGCATGGCGAGGCCCGATTTGTGCCGTTTGCTTTCGTGCACGGAATCGAAAGCCACTTCGAGGACCAGGCTTTTGTCTGTCTCTCGCACAGGACCGAAGCGGTTGACCGTATGGCGGCGGACATGGCTGTCGAGCCATTTCAGTTCCTCGTCGGTAAAGCCGAAATAGGCTTTGCCGACCGGCAGCAAATCGGCGCCCCGGTCCGGATCGCCATCCCAGCAGCCGAAGGTGAAGTCGGAATAGTAGGAGGAGCGCTTCCCGCTTCCGCGCTGCGCGTACATGAGCACGCAATCGACGAGCAGCGGGTCGCGCTTCCATTTGTACCAAAAGCCGGTGCGGCGTCCCGGCACATAGGGGCTGTCCCGGCGCTTCAGCATGACGCCCTCGATGGCTTCGTCGCGGGCCCGCTCGCGGATCGAACGAAGATCGTCGAGGCTGCTGGCGGCGATGACCGGCGAGATGTCGAAGCGTTCTGGATCGAGCTGGGGCACGAAAGTTTCCAGTATTTCCCTCCGCTGTTCCCAGCTCAAGGGGCGCAGATCCTTGTCTTCCAGGATCAGCAGGTCGTAGAGGCGGACGAACGCCGGATAATCCGCCAGCATCGCTTTTGAAACCGCCTTGCGCCCCAACCGCTGCTGCAGGGCGTTGAAGCTTGCTGCGCCGCCCTGCTCTCCGCCCTGGTGGCTGCCGCGCACCAGCAATTCGCCGTCGAGCACTGCGGGCATGTCGAGCGCCGATACGATCTCGGGGAAGCTCCCCGAAATGTCGTCCCCCGAGCGCGAGTAGAGCCGCGTCTCGCCACCGGCATGGACGATCTGCACGCGGATACCGTCCCATTTCCACTCGGCCGCATAATCCGCCATGTCGATCACGGTCTCTTCCAGCGGATGGGCGAGCATGAAGGGCCGGAAGAGCGGCTTGCCGATGGCATGGGGCGGCGGCCCACCCTGTGCTGCCCAATGGAACAAGGCGCTATAGGGAGGCGTCTGTCCGTGCCAATATTCCTCGACATCGTCGATGCTGACATTGAATGCCTGGGCGAAGGCTGCCTTGGCGAGACGCGCGGAAATGCCGATGCGCATCGCGCCCGTCGCGAGCTTGAGCAAGGCAAAGCGCCCGGCGGCATCCAGCCGGTCGAGCAGTGCGGCGAGATCTCCCATGGCGCTCAGCCGCGTCATATGGGACAGCGCATGGACAGCTTCGGAGACTGTCGGCGGGTCTGCCGTCCCTTCCGGGTCGGGCCAGAGAAGGCTCGCTGTCTCGGCGGTGTCGCCGACATAGTCGCGCGAGAGGGCGAAAAATATGGGATCCGTGCGCTGCATGAGGAGATTTCGGATGGTCGAGCTCTTGACCGCTGGAAAGTCGAGCCCGCCCGTCAGCGCCGCCAGCGCCCAGCCGCGATCCGGGTCAGGCGTGGTGCGGAGATAATCAGCGATCAGTTTCAACTTGTCATTGCGGCTGCGGGTATAGACCAGCGCATCAACAAGGGCCGCGAAACGCTCCATGTTCAGAGCATGTCCCGTAAGGCCGGGCGCCGGTTATCGGACCGGACATGCGGCATGGCTAATCATCCTCATCCTCATAGTCCATCAGCGCGAGTGCGCGCGCCCGCCGCTGATGCAGCTCGCACCAGCGCAGCAGCGCATCCTCGCGGCCATGGGTGATCCAGGTCTCGCTTGGGTTCACCTCCTCGATGGTGGCGGTGAGTTCGTCCCAGTCGGCATGGTCGGAAATGACCAGCGGCAGCTCCACATTGCGTTGCCTTGCCCGCTGGCGCACCCGCATCCAGCCGCTGGCCATCGCTGTGATCGGATCGGGCAGCCTCCGGCTCCAGCGGTCGTTCAGCGCGCCGGGCGGGCAGATTATGAGCTGTCCCGCAAGGTCCGTCTTGGCGGCATCGGAAACGAGCCGCAGCGGCCCCAGATCGACGCCAAACTCCTCATAGAGACGGCACATCCGCTCCAGCGCGCCGTGCAGCCATATCGGCTGCCCATAGCCAGCACGGCGCAATTCGGCGATCAGCCGCTGCGCCTTGCCCAATGCATAGGCTCCCGCCAGCACGCACCGATCCGGATTGGCCTCAAGCGCGGCGATCAGCTTGCCGATCTCCTGCCCGATAGGGGGATGGCGGAATACCGGGAGTGCAAAGGTCGCTTCCGTCACGAATATGTCGCAGGACGTGGGGACGAAGGGCGGGCAGGTCGGGTCGGGCCGCCGCTTATAGTCGCCCGTGACGATGACGCGTTCCCCGGCATGCTCCAGCAATATTTGCGCCGAGCCTAACACATGTCCGGCCGGCAGGAATGTCGCATCCACCCCGCCGGGGAGGCGAAGCGTCTCGCCATAGGCGACGGGCACTGCGCCCGCTTGCGCCCCGTAGCGCAGCGCCATGATGGCGAGCGTCTCAGGCGTGGCAAGATTGCGGCGATGGCCGCCGCGCGCATGATCGGCATGGCCATGGGTCACCAATGCGGTGCCGACCGGCTGCGAAGGATCGATCCAGCAGTCCGCTGGCGCCACATAGAGCCCATAGGCTTCTGCTCGCAACCAAAGGCTTGTTCCGGCCATCAAGGTTCAAGATGGTGCCCCGCTACGGAAAGTCCAGCGCAGGAGGACGCCGACAGTCCCCCGCTGACTATTCGGAATAGCCTTCATCCCCGACGAGTTAATCGGCTGGTCGTGAACTTGGGCCAGCTGGGGGGCCGTGGTATCGCGAAGCCGCCCCAAACACGAGAGCGATACTGACCGGCGCCCATAAACGGGCTGGTTGCTGCTGCGCGGAATGAATTTCCGCAGTGGCGGATCGAAATCTGGCGCGTGCCGGGAAAGAGGCAGAATGATCGACCGATATTCAGGTGAAGCTGGCTCATCCGCACCATGGCAGCGGAGGTTTGTTTCCTCGCTTCACCGTGACGGACTGAAGGCAGCGACCTTTGCGGTTCTTGCGGCAGCAATATTGTTGAGGCTGTGGAATTTTGCTGCCGCCCGTTCGCTTTGGACGGACGAGGCGATGGTGGCGATCAATATCATCCATCTTCCGGCGCGAGCCCTTTTCGGGCAGCTTTATTTCAATCAACTGGCCCCTGTGGGATGGTTGTTGCTGGAAAAGGCAGCCCTGCTGGTCTCGTCCAATTTCGATTATTCCCTGCGGTTCCTGGCGCTGATCGGCGGCATCGGAAGTGTCGTGCTGTTCTGGCGGTTCATGCGCGCCATCGCCGATCCGTGGGAAACCCTTGCTGGCGTTTCGCTCTTCGGACTGACGTCGGCGCTCATCGCTTATTCGGCGATGGTCAAGCCCTATATCCTGGACGCCCTGTTTTCGGTCGCGCTGCTGTTCCTGGCCGCCACGATGTTGCGGCAGGCAAGCTATCGCTTGCGGCTCACTGCCTGCTACGCGCTTGTTGGGCTTGTCTGCATCCCCTTGTCCTTCGGCGGGGCGATGGTGATGGCGGGGACGGGACTGGTCCTGTTCGCCGCGGCGCTCGTCATGCGCGACCGGCCATGGGCTATCGCGCTTGCCGCCACCGGCTGCGGCTGGCTGGCATTGTTCGCTGGCCTCTATGTCTTCGTTTATGCCGGGCAGCAGACGACGGTGGGCAATATGACTCAAATATTCTGGGTCGAGGACTTCGCCCCGATGCCCCTGTCGTTAAGGGCCATTCGCTGGTATCCCGCCGCGCTTGCAAGCGCGCTCTCCTTTCTGCTTTCGCGGCTGGGCGGGCTGACCGCAACGGTCTTTTTCATCTTTGGGTGCTATTGCATCTGGCGGCGTGACCGGTGGCTGCTGGCCCTGCTCCTGTCGCCCTTTGTCATTGGCGTCATCGCTTCGGGGCTGAGGGCCTACCCATTCGAGACCCGTTTCCTGCTGTTCCTTGCTCCCCCGGCAGCGGTCGTCGTGGCGATTGCGCTTGTCGCGGCGGTCCGGTCTTTCCGCTATCCGGCCTTTGCGGCCATCGCCCTGTTGCTCCTGTTCGGGGCAAAGCCGCTCTGGCTCACCGCCACGTCGGCCGCGCAGATCCCCGCCTGGCCGGTAGAAGAGGTGAAGTCCAATCTCCGCTATCTCTCGCGCCATATGAAACCGGGTGACGCGCTGTTCCTGAGCGTCTCGGCTGAGCGGCCCTATCTCCTCTATGCTCGGCGCTATGGGCTGGAGAATGTGCGCTATCAACTGCTTAGCCGATATCGGGATAGTCCCACCTGCATCAATGACGACATCCGGCGCCTTGCCGCCGCCCGGCCAGCCTGGCTGATCCTTTATCATTCCAACACCGAAGAGGATAAGCGCAGCCTTGCCTTCATGACGCGCGTTCTCGAGCAGGATGGCACAACCACTACTGCCGATTCCGTGCCCGGCTCGGAACTGGTGAGGATCGAGGGGCCTTCGTCCTCCGCTTTCGCCAAAGTGCTGCCGCGATCGGCCGCTGTTTGCAGGATGCCGCGTGAGGGCAAGGCGTTTCTGGAGACAATTGCAGCAAGGAACCGCCGCCAAGGCCACAAGGTCTAGATAAAGACATCCCGTTCGTCCCGAGCGCCGCTGAGGGACGCAGCCCTTTGCGGGCGCCTCTGCCATTTTAATGCTCGCTTAATGCCGCCGCCCGTCATTCCACATGGCGGCTTAATGTATTCCGGGCTCACATCGGTTGCAGCATTTTCAGCAAGGGCTGCTCCATGTCCGCTCGCAAAACCGCCGCATCGTCTTCCCTGGCCGCTCTCACGCTCGGCGCTATTGGCGTCGTTTACGGCGATATCGGCACAAGCCCGCTTTATGCCTTTCGAGAGGCTCTGGCGCAGACATCGGCGGGCGTGATCGGCCGCGGCGAGATCATTGGCGTGCTAAGCCTCATGCTATGGGCGCTCATCGTCGTCGTCACGCTCAAATATGTGCTGTTCCTGACCCGCGCCGACAATCATGGCGAAGGGGGCGTGCTGTCGCTGATGGCGCTCGCCAGCCGCGCAACGCAGGGCAAATGGCCCATCGTTCTGCTGCTGGGCGGCACGGGCGCGGCGCTCTTCTATGGCGACGCCATCATCACGCCTGCGCTATCGGTGCTGTCGGCGGTGGAAGGGCTGAAGACCATCCCTGGACTTGGAGGCATGGGCCACTCCTCAATCCTCGGCCTTACTGTCGGCATCCTCGCCGCACTCTTTGCCATTCAGGCGCGCGGAACGGCAAGGGTCGCGGGTCTGTTCGGACCAATATGCATTGTCTGGTTTCTCAGCATCGGTGCATTGGGCTTTTGGCATATCGTCCGCGCCCCTGAAATCCTCCTGGCCTTCAACCCCGTCGAGGCCGTTCGTTTCCTGACGAGCCACGGCGTTCCGGGTCTGTTTGTGCTCGGCGCTGTGTTCCTTACCGTGACCGGTGCGGAGGCGCTGATCGCCGATATGGGGCATTTCGGGAGACCGCCCATCCAGCTCGGCTGGCTGAGCCTGGTCTGGCCCGCGCTCACGCTCAATTATCTCGGCCAAGGCGCCCTCGCCCTCGCCACGCTCGAAGCGGCGCAGGCGAGCGGTGCAGCTTTCAAAAATGCCGACTGGTTCTTCATCATGGCGCCCGACATGCTGCGC
>DATEFI010000208.1:0-5315 GCA_035280705.1 Rhizorhapis sp.
GCATATCCTATGATCTCCCGCTTGCGGCTGAGGGCGGCGAGGGTCTTGTCGATGCTCTTCAATAGGGCGGGCACGCCGGTGTCTCCGGGGTGCACGGCAAGGCGAAGGACGCCGGCCGGTCCGAGCGCCCGCCGCGCAAGCGCTGCGAAAGCCAGTGACGATGCTATTCGGCTTTTGCTGCGGCTTGCCCAGGTTATGACTGGGCCGCGGGAAAGAACTCGACCGCTTGGCGGATGCCAGACCTTCATATGGTCCTCGGCGATTCCAAAGCCCTCCGCCGAAAGCGCCTCCAATGCGCCGGGGCCATAGAGCCATGCGGGCGCGACAAAGCCTGTGACCGGCCTGCCGATAATGTCCTCTAGCAATTCGCGCCCGTTGCGCATGCGCCGCGCCGCTTCATCGCGGCTGAGGCCAAGAAACTCGCCTTCACCCGCCGTCATATGCCGCGCCTTGAAAAGGGCGAGCCCGCCATGTTGCGCCAGATCGCGGTGGAACCAGCCGTGAAGGAATATCTCCGTCCCGCATTCCGCCCAGCCGCGAAGCCGCGCGGCGAAGGGAGAGCGGGCCAATATAGGCGCCTCGCCCCAATGGTCGGGAACCACCAGCATGGCGACCTTGCCGGTTCCTGCAGGCCGAGTGAGGCGCTCATGCAGCATGTCGACTTCACGCTCGAAGCGTGGACCAACATCGTGAATAGACAGAATCAGGCGCTTGGCGGCTTGCATTTGCGGGGTCAGAAGCTTCCGTGCAGATTGAAGCTCAGGCGGCGGTCGGTCCCGGCAAGGCGCTCGCCCAGAAGGATGCAGTCAGTCTGGCGCCTGCTGATCGATGCGCCGCTTAACGACCATTCGAATATATGCTGGCTGGACAGTCCGCCCCTGCCGGACAGGGAGAGCCGCAATTCCGTTCCTGCGGGGGGCGCGCCGCCCATGAGCTCGGCCATGCGGGCATCGCCCTGCCGCTTGCCCGGCAAGACCGAAAGATAATCCAGCGCAATTCGGTTGCCGGTGGAGCTTCCAAGCGCGAATCCGGCCGCTGCCATTTTGGTGGAGAGCCGCCGACCGCCGCTCCACGCAAGCTCAGGCCGCCGCTTCATGACCGAATAATTGCCGGTGAGGACAAGCGCGAGCCCAGGCGCTACATCGGCATGGGCAGCCAATCCGGCTTCCTTTATGGAAAAATGGTCGAAGGAAAGCAACTGGCCTTCCTCGCTCTTCTGGCTCCGCGCCCGGCCGCCGGTCAGGGAGAGGGAGGCAGTGCCGGAATCCAATATGGCTCCCTTTATCCGTACCTCCGCCAGGCGCATTCTGTCGGTTGCCGAGAGGAACTGAATGCTGCTTGCCGGGCGGTCATCCCGCGCTTCATCGTTCCACTCCGAGGCAAGGCGCGGCCAATGGTCATCGGTGCGGGCCATGGCAGGATTGGCGGATAGTAAGACTGCGGATGCCGTTGCCAGCCCCCAAAATGGGCGAAGGACATGTGCGTCCATTATACCGGTCCCCCTTATAGACCTGATCTTGGTGACTAGACGGCAGCGCGGGTGAAAACCGCAGCCGGATTTCCAAAAAATATTCAGCATGGGAACTGCGGCGCATGGTCCGACACGCCGTCTTTGCGGCGGGATCAACCGGATCGGAACAGATGCTGAGAACCCTCAAACTACGCACGGCGGCCTGTTGCTTCAGCATCTGTTGCATGATTGTTCCGAGCGGCAATGTGGCCAGCGCCTGGCAGGAGCAACGGAGCGAGGCCCGGCCTTTCGACGGTACGCTTTCGGTGCTGACCTATAATGTGAAGGGACTGCCTTGGCCGTTGGCCACAGGGCGTCCTCAGGCCTTCTCGGCCATGGCGGAACGGCTGAAGGACATGCGAGCCGAGGGGCGCAGTCCGCAGATCGTGGTCCTGCAGGAAGCGTTTACGGACGATGCTCAAAATATCGGGCGGGAAGCAGGCTATCGCTATGTGGCTTATGGCCCGGGCGCTGAGGAATCAGCCGCGCAATTGGCGACGGCAGATGACCGGCTGCACCTTGCCGGATCATCATGGCTGAAGGGCGAAACGGGGGCAAAGCTGCTGGGAAGCGGGCTTCAAATTCTCTCCGACTATCCTGTTCTGGCGGTCCGCAGCATGGCCTTTCCTGCCTTCGCCTGCGCAGGGTTCGACTGTCTCGCCAATAAAGGGGCTGTGATGGTCACGCTCGATGTACCTGGCGCTCCTGCACCGGTGGACATTGTCACCACCCACCTCAACTGCCGCCGCAAGTCCGGTGTCAGCGTCGAACGCAGCCTTTATGCCTATAAGCGGCAGGTGGCACGGCTTTCGAGTTTCATCGCGGAAAATCATAATCCGGATTTTCCGCTGATCGTTGCCGGGGATTTCAACGTTGGCAAGGATCAGCAACGCAAACAAGTTCTGTCCCATGAACTCCGCAATGGCTGGCACAAGGACATGCCAGCCGCCGATGCCCTGCGAGAATTGGCGGCTTCAGGCTATGATCTGCCGGACGACGCGCGCCGAGCCATGGGCAAGGCGAAGGATTGGCAGTTCTTCATGAGCGGCCGGAAAGTCATGCTCAGCGCGAAGGCAGTCGACGTGCCCTTCGGAACGGAGAATGACGGTGGCATGCTGTCCGATCATGTGGGATATACCGCGGTCTTCCGGCTGCGCGCAGTGGATTGAACGAACCGTCCGATATCAGTTCAAGAGCGCGCGCCGGAGATATTTCATCGCAACGGCGATATGCTTTTCAACGCCGCTGCGGCTGATGCCGAGGCGGGTCGCGATTTCGGCGTGGCTCAGCCCCTCCAGCTTGTGCAGCCGGAACGTCACCCGCGCTCCCTGGGGAAGCCGCTCTATCGCTCGGAACAGCCTTTCGGTTTCGTCGCGCTCATAGGCTGCGTCCTCTGCGGAACGCTCCCATCCGCCGGTCATGGCCAGATCAGTAGCCCATTGATAGTCGCGGAACATCCGCCGGTTCCGTTCCCGAAGCCTGTCGATCATGAGATTTTGGGCCATGCGATACAGATAGGCCTTGCCATTGTCCACTTTCGCGGCAGGCTGCATATGGGCCTTCAGCCAGAGATCCTGAAGAATATCCTCCGCCTCTCCGGCATCGCCCGTACGGGCGCAGAGCAGCCGCAACAGCTCCGCGCGGTGCAAATGATAGACGGCCTCAAGTCCGACTGTGCTCATGGCGATCGCTTCCCCCATGGCCCGCACGTGGCGCTTTTCACATGCCATCTGTGCGGGTTTTCTGTTCCTGATGCAGTCCCGTCAGTTTCACTCCTGGCGCAGCGCAGCGGCCCGCGCTCAGCTTGTTTTCAGTTCCGACAAATTGAACTTCTGGCTGATCAACGGCTTGCCATTCACGTCCCTGGTTCCGATCCCGATCACGGGATCAGCGCTGTTCCAGTCGATCTCGATGGTGCCGAAATTCTGCACGGCGTGCCCGTCGCCTACGCGATATTTGTTGGGCGCTAGATAGGGCCATGTTTCGGTCAGGCCCGAGGACGTCAGGTCCCACATCGGATAGGGCACATTGTCGTCCCGCCGCGAAAGCTCGCAATAGTGGGTGTCGCCCGAAATGCAGAAGAAGCCGGTCGTGCCCGTGAAGCGGATGAGATCGAACAACCGCTGCTGCTCGGCCTGGAACAGCGCCCAGGTCTCCCAGCCCGGCTTGTCCGCCAGCACCTGCGTCGATGAGGCGAAGATGCGGATTTCGGCGGGCTTCTTCAGCTGCTCCTGCAGCCATTTCCACTGCTCCCAGCCAATCATGACGGCATCGGGATCGCTGTTGGTAGTATAGGGACCCCGGTCCTTGGGGACTTCCGTGATGCCCAGAAGGCCCGAGCGCCACCAGCGATTGTCGGGCAGGATCACCTGCACGCGCTTGCCCGGCGGGCCATAGATATAGGCCATGTGATTGCCTTCGCGGGTGCGGCGCTCGCTATCGGCGGGCTCCTGCCAGAATTCCATGAAGATGTCCTTGGACTCCTTCTTCATGGGATATTCGCGCCCGGCGTCGTTGCGGCCATAATCATGGTCGTCCCAGATCGCGATGCAGGGCGTCTTCCGCCGCAGTTCCTTGAAGCCCGGCTTGCCGGCGAACTTGGCATATTTCGCCTTCATGACCGCCATGTCGTCGGTGTCGGCATAGATATTGTCGCCGAGGAAGACGAACAGTTCCGGGTTCCAGGCATTGACCTGGTCCCAGATCGGCTGGTCCTTGTCCTGCTTGGCGCAGGAACCGAAGGCGATCCGGGTCAAGGGCTTGTCTGCTGCAGGCGCAGCGGCAAGCGTTTCGGCGGGCAGGGCCGCGAGCGAACCCGCGGCCAGGCCTCCTTGCAGCAGCGTGCGGCGGCTGACGTCCGTCATGGTCAGAAGCCCCGGCGGATGGTGATGTAGAATTGCTGCGGCGCGCCGGGCAGGAGGGTCATCAGCGTTCCGGCAGGATCGCTGTTGGCGAAGCCGCCCGAACCGACGGTGGAGATATAATCCTCGTCGAAGAGGTTCGTCACCGATCCTTCAAGCGCCCAGCCGCTCATCCATCCTTCACCGGGGAACTTGATCCCGAGGCTGAGGTCCACCACCACCCGGCCATCGACCGAACGGTCGTTGGTGTAGGTGTAGTAGCGCTTCGACATATAGTTCGCGCCTACGCGGCCGAAGAGGACATCGCTGTCATAGGCGATCTCAGCCGAGGCGATATGCTCGGGGCTGTCGACTACTGTCTTACCCTTGATGGCGGCGGCTCCGACATCATCCCTGTAGGTCGAGTCATTATAGGCATAGGAAGCCGTAAGCGAGACGCTGGGGATCGGCTGATAGGTTCCTGCGACCTCGACGCCATAGGAGCGAACATTCCCGACATTCTGCAGAATTGAAGGGCTGCCGACGATAGAAGGACCCGAGGAAACGGCCAGCAGGCGATCCTGGAAATCCACATAATAGCCGGCGACCGATCCCTGGAATTTACCGGCGCGCACGCGGCCGCCAATCTCATAAGTCTGCGACGTTTCCGGTTTCAGCGTGTCAGCAATGGCATTGAAGCCCAGTTGCGTGGTCGAGAAGGGACCGGAGGTGGCCGCAATCTGATAGGCCCGCATATTTTCATTATAGTTGGCGAACAGCTCAGCCTTGTCCCCGAACTTGACCAGCAGGCCCACCTGCGGCAGGAACCAGTCCTCCGCCTCTATCGATCCGGCGGCCAGCGTGTCCTGGACGATGGGATCAGCGGTCGCGTCGATCCGCAGACCTTTCCAGCCGCCCGAGATGCTGAACATGTCGCTTATGTCCAGCCGGTCCATGACATAATA
>DATEFI010000209.1:0-5354 GCA_035280705.1 Rhizorhapis sp.
CGGCGTTGATAATGATGTCTTCTACATGGATAACACCATGATGCTCTTGGCCGACGCCAAGAAGATGGTAGAGGAGATCGTCAAGAATCTGGATTAGACAAAGGGTAGCAATGCGGAAAATCGGCCTCATTGGAGGTATGAGCTGGACGTCGACCGTCCGCTATTACCAGATCATCAACGAGGCCATGGGCAAGCGGCTGGGCGGGCTTCACAGCGCGCCCATGCTGATCGAAAGCCTTGATTTCGCAGAGGTTGCCAAGGCCCAGACCGAAGAGGAATGGGCCCGCACCGCAGAGGTGCTGATCGGCGCGGCGCGGCGGCTGGAAACAGCCGGGGCGACCGCGCTCATCATTTGCGCGAACAGCATGCACCGGGTCTATGACGAGGTCGCGGCGGCCGTGTCGGTCCCCATCCTCCACATCGCCGACGCCGTTGGCGAGAAGATGAAGGCGGATGGGGTGAAGAACGCCGCCCTCATCGGCACGCGCAACGTGATGACTGAGCGTTTCTACCGCCAGCGCCTTGTGTCGCACGGCATCTCCCTGATCCCGCCCGACATGAAATGGGCGCAGGAGATGGACCGCATCATCTATGACGAACTGGCTCTCGGCAAGGCGACGAGGGCTTCCGAGCGGACGATGAAGACGATCTTCACGAACATCTATCAGGCCAATGTGCCGGCGGTGGTGCTGGCCTGCACCGAACTGGAGATGATCGTGGACGTGCGGGCCAATGTTCTGCCGATCTATGACGGCACCAGCCTGCATGCGTTGGCGGCGGCGGAGCATATTCTGGGAGAGTGAGGCAGCTGTTCACGAAATCAGGTTCTTTATAGCGCCATATTTGCCGTTCCCCGTCATTGTTATACAGAGTTCCGCCTTCGCAGGAGCAGAAAGCAAAGGGGCGTCAGATGAGTGAATGGACCATCGGCATTATCGGCGGCTCCGGCCTCTATGAGATCGAGGGGCTGGAGGACGCACAGTGGATTGGCGTTGATACGCCTTGGGGCAAGCCTTCGGACGAGCTGCTCATTGGCTATATCAATGGGACAAGGTTCGTTTTCCTGCCTCGTCATGGACGGGGTCACCGCCTTTCGCCGACGGACATCAATGTCCGCGCGAACATCGACGCGCTGAAGCGCGCCGGATGCACGGATATCCTGTCCATTTCCGCCGTGGGTTCGTTGCGGGAAGAATTGCCGCCAGGGCGCTTCGTCATTGCCGAACAGTTCATTGACCGCACTTTCACCCGGCCCGAGAGCTTTTTCGGAAAGGGCCTGGTCGCGCATGTCAGCATGGCCGATCCCGTCTGTCCCAGGCTGTCCATATTGGCGGCCGATGCAGCGCGGACAGCGGGCGCGGACGTCCGCGAGGGCGGAACCTATCTTGCGATGGAAGGGCCGCAATTCTCCACGCGCGCGGAAAGCCGCATGTACAGGGATTGGGGCTGCGACATTATCGGCATGACCGCGATGCCGGAGGCAAAGCTCGCCCGGGAAGCTGAGATGCCTTATGCGTTGGTGGGCATGGTCACCGACTATGATTGCTGGCGCGAGGAAGAGGATGGGGTGGAGGTCGCCGACGTCCTGAAGGTCCTGCATTTGAACGCGGATCTCGCCCGCAGGCTGGTTCTGGAACTGGCGAAGCGGTTGCCCGAAGAGCGGATGCGATCGCCGATCGACACTTGCCTCGACCATGCGATCATAACCGCACCCCAGGCGCGCGACCCTGCAATGATCGCCCGGCTGGACGCCGTAGCGGGACGGGTGTTGAAGATGGCCAGCCAATGAAGGAAAAAAGCGCGCTCAATCTGGCGGAGTTTCTCCCCTATCAGCTTTCCATCACCTCCAATGCGGTGAGCGGCGTCATTGCTCGCGAGTATCAGGCGCGCTTTGGTCTCAAAATTCCCGAATGGCGCATCATGGCGATACTGGCTGAACGCGGCGTGATGAGCCAGCGCGAGTTGGTGGCGGCAACGCTTATGGACAAGGTCACAGTGAACCGTGCGGTCAAGGGGCTGGTGGAACGCGGCCTGGTCCGGCGTCTGCCGGTCCTGAAGGACGGCCGTTCGCACGGGCTTGAACTCAATGCGGCGGGTGAGGCGCTTTATGGCGAGATCGTGCCTGCGGCATTGGCGATGGACGCCCGGCTTTCAGGCATCTTGAGCGCTGACGAGCGAAGGCAACTTTCAGCGATGCTGCGCCGAATGAGGGAAGCCGCCGACGCGATCTCAAGCGATTGCTGATAGCAGGATGCCAAAGGCCGACTTCCTCTTTGCGCCTCCGCGGGATGCGATTTTCAGGCCGAAATCTGGTCGATCCAGTCCTGCAGATTATAATGATTGGTGACACGGGCGATCTTGCCGTTGCGAAATTCAAAGAAGGTGCCGACGCGCAGCTTGTATGTCTGTCCTTTTGCGGGCGGCAGGTCGCTGTCTGTCTTGAGATACTCGCCCGTGAGCATGAATTCCGCCGCGCCGCGCGTGGCATCTTCGCTGATGAAGATCTGCGGATCGATCACCTGCTCGCGATAGCAATTGTCCATATGGGCCAGAAATTCTCGGAAACGGGCTATGCCCTGGCGCGGTTTGCCTTGGCAGGGTTCATGCAGCACATCGTCCGAGAGGAGCGCGAGCATGCCTTCGCTGTCATGCGCATTGAAAGCAGCGTAATAGGTCTCCAGCAGTTCGCGGCTCATCCTTCATTCCCCTGAAACCGGTACGAGCCGCGCACCTAATGAACTGAAGCCGATGGCTGCAAGCGATTCTTGCGCAAAGGCCGCAAGAGAGGGTCAGACGACCTTCAGATAGTCGAAATAGGAGCCGTCCGGCGGTCCATCCAACGCCGCCATGACAGGTTCCAGTACGCCTTCCGGCAAGGAACTGAGCGAAGATCCATGGGCTTCTTCGGATACCCATTTTTCGATGAAGATGAAGCGGCGTTCATTGCCGGTGTCGCGGAGCAGTTCAACGCCCTCGCAGCCCTTTACGGTGCGGACTCCGCTGGCGAGATAGGAGAGCGCCGATTCCAGCGCGGCATCTTCGCCTTCCCTGGCGTGCATGATGTAGAGGCGTGCTACGGTCATGATCGAACCTTTCTAAATGTCCTCGGCCAACCTACCATAAAGGTCCGGCCGACGGTCGCGGAAAAAGCCCATTCCTGCGCGGTGCCTCCGTGCCCGGTCGAGGTCCAGCGTGGCGACGAGGGCTCCCGTCTCTTCCCTTCCGCACTCGGAGACGAAATCGCCCCATTCGTCGGTAATGAAGCTGTGCCCGTAAAAGGTCTGGCCGTCCTCCTGCCCGATGCGGTTGGCAGCGATCACCGGCATGACATTGGATACCGCATGCCCAACCATGGCGCGGCGCCACATGCGGCTGGTGTCGAGATCGGCGTCATAGGGCTCCGAGCCTATGGCCGTTGGAAAGAAGAGCAGTTCCGCGCCCATAAGCGCCATGATCCGCGCCGTTTCCGGATACCATTGGTCCCAGCAAATGCCGACCCCAATGGTGCCATAGCGCGTCTGCCACACCTTGAAGCCGCTGTTGCCAGGGCGGAAATAATATTTCTCCTCATAGCCCGGACCATCGGGAATATGGCTTTTCCGATAAACGCCCATGATTTCGCCAGCATCGTCGATCATGGCGAGGGAATTATAATGATGCTGTCCGTCCCGCTCGAAAAAGCTGGTGGGGATGTAGACGTTGAGCTCAGCGGCCAGCTTCTGCATGGCGAGCACGGCGGGATGATCATTGAGCGGCCGGGCGTTGGCGAAAAGGTCTTCCTCCTCGGTCTTGCAGAAATAATGGCCCTCGAACAATTCGGGAGGGAGGATGATTTTCGCCCCGCGCGCAGCGGCCTGCCGCACCAGAGCGGAGACCGCAGCGATATTCTCCTGAATGTCCTCCGAGAATGCGAGTTGAAGCGCGGCGACGGTTACCTGAGTCATGAGCTTTCCTAAAGCCGGATACCAAAACGCGCGGCTATGCCGATGGTCATCAGATAGAGCAGAAATGTGACGGTGCAACCGGCGGCGAGCGATAACCAGAAATTGTGCCCCTGCCTCAGCATCCAGGGGAGGAGCAAGAACATCGGCAGCGTCGGTATCACGTAGAAAAAGGTCGCCTCGGCATGATCGGCAAGCCGGCCCTTGTCCCCGGTGTCGTGCCACAGCCAGATCATGGCCAGGATCGAGAGCAGCGGCAGGGACATGACAAGCGCGCCCGCTGCAGGACTTTTGCGGGCGATGAGGGCGACTGCCGCTACGATGATGCCGGAAATGACGGCGCGCACCAGCAGTTCCATTATCAGCTCGGCATTTGCTGGCTGATACAGTGAAAACTGCCGCCGCCGGTCAATATGGCGTCGCTCATCACGCCGACAATCTCCCGGCTGGGGAAAAATGGCCGCAGGGCATTGAGCGCGGCCTGGTCATTGGGCTGGCCGTAAAGCGGCACGATGACGGCGGCATTGCCAATGTAGAAATTCATATAGCTTGCCGGAACGATCTTTCCGCTCTGACGATAGAGGCCAGGGGAGGGCATGGGCACCACCTCCAGACCGAAAGCGCGGGCGCGTGCCCTGGCATCGGCGTAGATGGCGGCGTTGGGGTCGTCCTCTCCGGCAGGTTCGGGAATGGCGAGCAGGCCCTCGCCTACGAAACGGGCGAGGTTATCGACATGGCCATCGGTATGGTCATTGACCAGTCCCTGACCGAGCCAGAGGATATCGCTATAGCCCAGGCTTCCTGCCAGCAGCGTTTCGATCTTCCGGCGGTCGAGCTGTGGATTGCGATTGGGATTGAGCAGGCATTGCTCGGTTGTCACGGCGAGGCCGGTGCCGTCCGTGTCGACAGCCCCGCCTTCGAAGATCCAGTGACCCTTTGCGCAGGGGAGGTCGGTC
This sequence comes from Rhizorhapis sp., assembly GCA_035280705.1. Classification (GTDB taxonomy): domain Bacteria; phylum Pseudomonadota; class Alphaproteobacteria; order Sphingomonadales; family Sphingomonadaceae; genus Rhizorhapis. The sequence goes on from DATEFI010000209.1 coordinate 4,898, forward strand.
TGCGCGGCGAGAAGGGCGCCAATATCCCTGTCGCCCGGCATGTCATAGCTGCCGCCCCAGCCATTGAAGTCGAAATCGACCAGCGCCCGCTCACCGTCCCGCTTGACCGCGATCGGGCCCGTATCGCGCAGCCAGACGTCGCCAAAGGGAAGGGCGTGGACCTGCACGGCTTCGTTGACGAGTGTGCGCGCGGCTTCGGCGGAGGCTTCGTCGGCGGCGATCAGCCGGACCTCTTCGCCCCGGCCCTCCGAATGCACGGCAGTTGCAAAGGCCGCCACCTGAACCCTGGCCGCCTCGAACGCATCGGGCCACTCGGCGGGGTTGCTCGGAAAGCCGATCCATACCCAATCATGCAGCGCCCATTCAGCGGGCTGGCGGTAAGTCATCTTCTTGATCCTGCTGTGATGGCGGCGGTTTACACCATAGTTGGCGCCGTGAAAGGGGCAATGCGATGGAA
>DATEFI010000210.1:0-2080 GCA_035280705.1 Rhizorhapis sp.
CAAGGATGCGCCTCCGGCCGGCCGCATCAGGCACGCCCACATAGACCAGCTCATCAAAACGGCCAGGCCGCAGCAGCGCCGGGTCCACCAGATTGGGGCGGTTGGTTGCGCCGATCACCACTACCGACTGCAATTCCTCAAGCCCGTCCATTTCGGCAAGGATGGTGTTCACCACCCGCTCGGTCACCTGCGGCTCGCCCAGACCGCCGCCCCGCGCGGGAACAAGGCTGTCCAGTTCGTCAATGAAGATCACGGTCGGCGCGACTTGCCGGGCTCTCGCGAACAGGCGTGCGATCTGCTGCTCGCTTTCGCCATACCATTTGCTGAGCAGATCGGATGATTTGGTCGCGATGAAATTGGCCTGCGCCTCACGCGCGACTGCCTTCGCCAGCAACGTCTTGCCGGTGCCGGGCGGCCCATAGAGCAGGAAGCCCTTCGCCGGACGAATGCCGATCCGGCGGAACGCATCCGGGTCCTTGAGCGGCAGCTCGACGCCCTCCTGCAATCGCATGCGGGCGTCGTCCAGCCCGCCCACATCCTCCCAGCGGACGTTGGGCACCTGCACCATCACTTCGCGCATGGCCGAGGGCTGGACCCGTTTCAGCGCCTCGAGGAAATCCTCGCGTGAGACGTAAAGGTCATCGAGCACCTCGGGCGGGATCGTGCCTTCCTCCAGATTGAGGCGCGGCATGATGCGCCGCACCGCCTCGATCGCAGCTTCGCGGGCGAGCGCCGCCAGGTCGGCGCCGACAAAGCCAAAGGTCGTCCTGGCGAGTTCCGCCAGATCGACCCTGTCGCCGAGCGGCATGCCGCGCGTATGGATGCCAAGGATCTCGCGCCTTCCGCGTTCATCCGGCACGCCCACAATGATCTCCCGGTCGAAACGGCCGGGCCGCCGCAGTGCCTCGTCGATCGCTTCGGGACGGTTGGTGGCGGCGATCACCACCAGATTGGTGCGCGCCTCAAGGCCGTCCATCAGCGTCAGCAACTGCGCCACCAGCCGCTTTTCGGTCTCACCCGTCACCTGACCGCGCTTGGGAGCAATCGAATCGATCTCGTCGATGAAAAGGATGCTGGGGGCCGCCTTGGTCGCCGCCTCGAATATCTCGCGCAGCTTCTTTTCCGATTCCCCATAGGCCGAACCCATGATCTCGGGCCCGTTGATCAGGAAGAACTCGGCATCGCTCTCATTGGCCACTGCCCGGGCAAGCCGGGTTTTGCCGGTGCCTGGGGGGCCGTGAAGCAGGACGCCACGGGGCGGATCGACGCCAAGACGCTGAAAAAGCTCTGGATAGCGCAGCGGAAGCTCCACCATTTCCCGAAGCTGGTCGATGGTGTCCGCCATGCCGCCCACATCATCATAGGTGACATCGGCGCGGCGATGCTCTCTTGGCTCCTCATATTCGGGCCGCAGTTCAACCTCGGTGTCGGCTTCGATATGGACGATCCCCTTGGGCACCGTGCTCACAACCGCAAGGCGGATTTCCTGCAGCGCATAGGCCGGCGCGGCCAGCATCTGCTGCAATTGCGGCGGCATGTCGCCGCGGTCTACCTGCTGCTGCCCCGTCGTTGCGACAACGTCGCCAGCAGTCAGCGGCCGGTGGAAAAAGCTCCGCTTCAGCCCATAGGGGCTTCCCTGCAGTCGCAGATTCTGTTGGGCCGGGGCAAAGACCACTCGCTGCGCTGGCCGCGAATCGGCCTTCCGGACGACGACGAAATCTCCGGACCCTACTCCGGCATTGGCGCGCTGGAGGCCGTCGATACGAAGCAGCTCCAGCCCCTCATCTTCCTTGTAGGGCGCGACCGCCCGGGCAGCGGTGGTCCGCCTTCCGATAATCTCGACGATGTCGCCTTCGGCCAGGCCAAGTGCTGCCATCGTCGCGCGAGACATGCGGGCAAGGCCACGTCCGCTATCCTCCGGCCGCGCATTTGCCACCTGCAGCTTTTGGCCATCCTGCTGTTCGTCTGCCATGCTGTCCCCGATTTCCGGATTGTTACGTAGAAGATAGGATCAGATGAACGCGCTTGAAGGCCCAAAATGTCCATGGCCTTTGAAAACTTTGATCAAGCTCTTTAAGCG
>DATEFI010000211.1:0-2119 GCA_035280705.1 Rhizorhapis sp.
ATGGGGAAAGGCTTGAGGCCCGCCCGGATCACCCTGCGGTAGGCGACATAGATGCCCGCGCCAAGCCCTGCCAACACCACCAACAGAATCTCCAACCAGCGCCAAAAGCCGGTCCCGACAGTCAATTGCGCTAGGCCAAGCAGCCACCACAGCCCGTAACCGACGGCTAGGGCGGCAATAACCGCCGTTACGGCGAGCAAGCCGAGCGACAATGTCGGCAACTGGGGAGGACTTTCGAGCGGCCAATAGTCGTTGAACGGCATGGTGGTTTCGAGCCGATGCGACATCACATAGTCGGCAAAACTGTCGGCATCTCTGACCTTGGCCCCATACTGGAAACAATGCGCAAAGATCGGATCGAGATCGCTGTGCATCTTGGTCCACACCCCGCGCAGCCAGTCGCCAAGCTCGATCTCCATGCCTTGCGGCGCATCAAAATCGGCAATGAAAAACAGGTACGGTCCCGGCAACTTGTCCCTTGGTTTTGGCACCAGCGGGTCCTCGCCCTTGATCGTAACGGCGAGCGCATCTTGCGGCATACGCCCATTGAAGATCACATCGTCAAGCACCAGGAAACGGGCAAAATGCGTCTTGGTGCAACGCGCGAAGGGGCTGTTGCAGGGCGCCCTGTCGGTCGCGGGCGATTGATGGGCGGTCGGCAGAACCGCCAATGCCTCGCGCACGAGCTGGACATGGGAGCACTTCTGACCGTTGTGATCGACAATATTCACGCTGTTGATTGGAAACAGCGCCGTCAAGAAACAATGGCCACCGTCGAATGTCGGCATGATGTCAGTTCCTTGCGGCGGTTGGGGACGTGCAGACAACGAACGGCAGACGGTTCTCATCGGCGGTCCAGGTGTCCAGGCTGGCGATCGGCGCATAGCCCGGCGAACCCAGGCTGCTCTGCACCGCGACCAGGAATTTGCGGTATTCCGCCGCGAAGGCGGCCGGCGTCACGCCCGGAGCGCTGCGCACAGCCGCCAGCTTCTTGAGCTCCGCCAGCACGTTGAGCGCCGCCTTGATGTCGCGCTGCGCCGAGCCTGGCGTCGCGTTGTAATAGTAGTTCGTGTGGAACTGGTTATGGACGATATAGGACTTGAACGGCGTAATCGGGATGGAGTTCGGATATTTCAGGCTCGTGTACCAGAACAGATCCAGTCCGGTCGGGATGCCGTCGGCGAAGGCATCGATATACTGGTCCCAGGTTCCGTTGAAATTGCTGCAAAAGAGCATGTAGTCATGCTGCAAAGCGGGCTTGCCATTATCGCCAGCCGGCCATTGCTCCCGCCTGATCAGAACCCAGCGCGCAAAATGGATAAGGCTGAGATTGAGCAGGCCGCCCAGCGTCGCCGGAAGGGCGCGCGACAACATGAATATGAGATTCTGGAACCACGTCGCCCACCAATGCATCGGCGTGATGACGTTCATACCATAAGCTTTGCCCGCGATATTCGACATCGAACCGCTCCATCAAAATTGCAGACTACCGCGAACTATCGGAGTATCAAAAACCCACATCGACACGTATAACAACTGGCGCTAATTTCATTGTGCTTCAAGCATCGCGCAAGCCTCAGCGACGGTCGTCTTGTCCGCTGATTCCGCGCCTATGTCCGCGAGCATCCTCGGAAACTGCGGATCTTGCCGCAGCAGCGCCCGCCCAATCTTCAGAAGACCGTCAATCTCCCGATCGCTATTGGTCCAGCTGGTCTTGATACTGTGGAACTTGCGCCTGCAAGTTTCTTCCCGAATCGCGTCAAAATCGACGTTGAGCAAATAAATATGCTTTTGGAGCGCATCCAGATTTGCCGCCATGCCGGGAAAGCTGGCGCGTCTCTCGGAGGCTTTCGCGGATAGCTGATTGCTGAGCACTTCCATCAACCGGGCGGCGTTGCCTGCCGCCGTCCTGTCGATCCCGCTCGATATCGTTCCCAGCAGCATTGGAAGAATACCGGGGGTCGCTTGGTCCTGGTCAAGCGTTGATGCTTCGAACGCACGGGCATTGACCACGATAAAGACGATTTTCTTGATATTGCCCGCTTCCAGATCATCCAGAAAAGCGGGAGATGGCGAGGTCGTCGTCAAGATACGCAACGGCTCTCCAAGGCCGAGGTTA
>DATEFI010000212.1:0-2941 GCA_035280705.1 Rhizorhapis sp.
GGTGCAAGGGAACTGCCGCGCGTCCAGCTTCATCTTTTCTTCCATGGGAAGTGCGAAATAGCTGCGCGCCAGATCGAGCTGGCCGTCCATCATTTCCTGCGGCACACCGTGATTCTCGATGTAGAAGAATCCCGTATCGCGAGCCGTCTTGTGAATTTCCCAAGCGACCGCCTTTCGCTGGGCGAAGTCAGCGCCAAAGCTCGGCGCCAGGTCAATGACTGGAATGGTCTCGGCGGGTCGGGGGGGCGTGTAAACGATCATCCGAAATCTCCCTGGAATAAAGCTTGCGATCCCGCTCTAAGTCTTTTGTTTATCGCGATTTCTTAACCAGCGATCGCTTCGAAATCGCTCTAGAAATTGATCCGGCCGGTGACGTACCACTCACGCGGACGATTGTAGGTGGCATAGGTGACGCCACCGGCAACTTGCCCCTGGCCGGTAGTCAGGTAACGCTCGTCGGTGAGGTTGGTCGCGCCAACGGCCAATTCCCAATCCTGTTCGGGTGCCCGATAGGTGATCGACGCATTGAGCATGTCGGTCGCCGGACGGGCGATCAGCGGCGTGTTCTCGGTATCGTTGAACAGCGAACTGGTATGCGTGTAATCTGTCGAAAGCATCACGTCGCCATGATTGCCGAGGTCGATCCGGTATTGCGGGCTGAAGGTGAATTTCCACTCGGGCGTCTTGGGCAGACGCGAATTGAGCGTCACCCCGGTCACGAACGACGAAAGCTCGGTATAGCGGGCGTGCGTATAGCCCGCACCTGCAGACAAAGTCAGGTCAGGAATGGGGCGAGCGAGGAATTCGGCTTCGAAGCCGTAGATTTCAGCGGTGCCTGCGTTCTGCAATGTCGGTGAGGTGCCAACCTGGAAATTCAGCTGTATGCCCCTGTACCTGGTGTAGAAGCTGGAAAGATTGAGCTGCGCCTTGCGGTCGGCAAATTCTGATTTAACCCCGATTTCCCAGGTTGTTGCCTTTTCGGGATTGAAGGTCGGGGCGACCGTGCCTGCGGGCTGCGGCGTCGTCAGGCGCGTCGTCCAGCCGCCGGTCTTGTAGCCCTTCGCGAACGAGGCATAGACCATCACATCGTTGACCGGCTTGAATTCGAGGCCGATCTTCGGGGAGAAATTGTTGAAGCTCTGCTTGAAGCCGCCGGCGGGCGCAACCGGATAGACCTGGGTAATGTTGGCCGCGCTGGGATAGCAGAACAGTCCGGGGGGAATGCCCTGGAGCGAAGGCGCCGCCGCCCCACTGGCGCACAGCGCCTGACGCGCCGCTTCATTGACGGTATAATAGCCGTTCAGCTTGTAGAAGGTGCCGTTCGGGTCAGCTTGCAAACCCGTGAAGTTCTTCTTTTCATGAGTATAGCGACCGCCGAGTGTGATGCTCAACTGATCGGAAATCTTGTAGTTGAGATGCGCATAGGCCGCATAGTTCTTGGTGCCCAGCAAGTTCTGCCCGTCGACCTGCAGCAACCCTCCCGGGAAAGTGACGATGTCGTGCAGATTGCCACTTTCGTCAAAATAATAAAGGCCTAGCACATAGGTGAGGCGGTCGCTGGCTGCACTACCGGTCAGTTGCAGTTCCTGACTGAACTGGTGCTGATTCATGTCGAACGACGTCTGCAGAATGGGAAGCGGCGATCCGTCTTCATCCTGAGCGGATTGCCAGTGCAGTTCGCGATAACCGGTGATCGACTTGATCTGGGCTGCACCAAGGTCCCAATCGACCGTCAGCGAGCCGCCATAGTTGCGCAGGCGTGAGAAGCTGTTGCCGGTTGCATAGGTCTCGTCGATGCTGCGCGGGATAAACTGATCACCGTAGAACAGGCTAGGATTGGTCAAGCCCAGCCCGCCGAGGCTTGTGCCACCCGCGATGTTGTTGCAAACGCCTGCCATGGCGAAGGGTGGAAGCGCTGCTGCAAGACAGCCGTTGTAGAGAGGAGCGAACACGTTCGAAGGATCGGCCGGGTTCGCATGCGTCTTGATGACCGTCGATGCCACGCCATCATTGTCCTGGTGCAGATAGTCGCCTGCCAGAACCACTGAAATGTCGGACGAAGCTTCCCATAGAAGCTTGCCGCGCAGGCTGTACTGGTTTTCGCCGCCAAATCTGTTGGGACGCTTGGTCCCGAACGAGGAGAAGGCGTCCGGGATGACCCCGTTGGCGAAGCCGGGGAAATCGACAAGGCGCTGATATCCCTTGTTATTCTTGGTCGCGAAGCTGAATGACGAATATAGCGTGTCGGCGATCGGAATATTCACCATGCCCTTGGTGTCGATACGGTTGAAGCGGCCCGCAGTTACTTCCAGCTTGCCGCCGAACTCCTTGGCGGGACGCCGCGTCACGATCGAGATCGCACCACCGATGGTATTGCGCCCGAAAAGGTCGCCTTGCGGTCCTTTCAGGATTTCAACGCGCTCGACGTCTAGCAAATCCTGGTTCGCGCCGACCGAGCGCGCCAGATACACGCCATCAAGGTAGACGCCGACACCTGGATCGAGATTGAACGCGAAGTCGTTCTGACCGATGCCCCGGATAAAGGCGGAAAGAACCGAAGAGGACCCCGAAAACGGCGTGCCGGCATCAAGTGATACGTTCGGAGCCAGATTGCCCATGGCCGTGACGTCCGAAATGCCACGAGCGGCAAGCGTTTCTGCGGTGAACGCCGTGATCGAGATGGGAACGTCCTGTACGTTCTCGGCGCGCTTTTGGGCTGTAACGATGATGTCGCCTAGGCCTTCACCTTCCGTGGTGTCCGTGGCCTGCGAAGTATTTTGGGCGTGAGCTGCATTGGCCGCCAGCGCGATAAGCGCAACTCCTGCGGCAAGCGGTACAGACAAATTTCTGACGGAATGGATTCCTCGCACCATAATCAGTCCCCTTTTCGAATGGGCACAATTGGCTGTGCTCCTTGATTGCCCCATCTATGGATGTTTCA
>DATEFI010000213.1:0-14761 GCA_035280705.1 Rhizorhapis sp.
GCCACCTTCCCGAGGCCAATTTCTGCGTCCTCTGCCACGCCCCGCACTTGTTCTTCAAGCGCCGCGATCGACCAGTCTTGCACTTCCGACAGCGCCGCCCGGGTTTTCCCGATAAGCACACGAGCGGGCTCATCTAGCAGGGCTTGCGCCTTCTCGTCGAGATCAAGCGGACGATTTTTGAAAAGGAAAAGGGCTCCTTCGGCTAACTCATTGATATTCTTTGCGCGTGGCTTCAGTGACTCCATTGCTTTAGCGAGCAAAACGCCCTCATTGGAGGCAAGTTCGCGGCCAAGCGCGCTCGCCATTTTGGGCGCGGCAAGCCCGGCCAGGCGAGTGTCGTCGGCTTCCCGAAGATAATGGCCGTTCAGATTCTCAAGCTTCTTCAGGTCAAAGCGTGAGGGGGAGCGGCCGACTCCGTCAAGATCGAACAGCTCAACCGCTCTTTCCCGTGAAATCGTCTCTTCATCGCCATGCCCCCAGCCCAGGCGGAGGAGATAGTTGCAGAGCGCTTCAGGCAGCATGCCCATTTCGTCGCGATAGGCATCTACGCCCATCGCTCCATGCCTTTTGGAAAGCTTCGCTCCATCCGCACCGTGAATGAGCGGCACATGTGCGTAGACCGGCTCCGGCCAGCCCATCGCACGAATGAGCGCGAGCTGACGAAAGGCGTTGTTGAGGTGATCGTCGCCGCGGATGATATGGGTGATCCCCATGTCATAATCGTCCACCACGACCGAGAGCATATAGGTTGGCGAGCCGTCAGAACGGAGCAGGATGAAATCATCTATTTCCGAATTCTGCACCGTCACGTCACCCTGGACGCGGTCGGAAATGGTGGTTTCCCCCTCCAGCGGCGCCTTCAGGCGAATGACATAGGGAGCGCCTTCAGGCGCTTCGGCAGGATCGCGGTCACGCCAACGGCGGTCATAGCGGATCGGCTGCTTTGCCGCGCGCTGAGCCTCGCGCATCTGCTCCAGATCTTCGGGAGTGGCGTAGCAACGATAGGCCTTGTCCTCCGCAAGGAGCTGTTTCGCGACCTCGGCATGGCGCCAGGCGCGGTCATATTGGAAAATGGCAGGTTCATCGCCGATCAGCCCCAGCCATTCCAGTCCATCGAAAATGGCATCGATCGCCTCATCGGTCGAGCGTGCACGGTCGGTGTCCTCGATGCGCAGGAGGAACTTACCGCCATGATGACGCGCGAACAGCCAGTTGAAGAGGGCGGTCCGGGCACCACCAATGTGCAGATAGCCCGTCGGAGAGGGGGCAAAGCGCGTAACGACGCCCTTATCCTCGATTGTTGCGCTCACGCAGTAATTCCTCAATAAGTCCGGCTTCAGCGCATGCTGCCGCGCATGTCGCAGACGATCAGGCCAGAATGACCGGTGACGCCCCTAGCATGGCTTTAGAGCTTCGACAAACCCCTCCCTTGCCAAGTCCGGCACAGTATTTAGATGCTTGCTCGCACCGGCTTGAAGACTGGCTTGAAAAGGAGCGTGACCAGGTCGCTCTCTGGCTTCCGGTGGGCCTTGGCCTTGGCATTATCGCCTGGTTTTCCTTGCCCGATGCCAGTGCATGGGCGGCATGGGTCTGCGCTTCGCTTGGTGTCGCCTCACTGTCGCTGCTGATGGCCGCTGGCGGACGCATGCGAAGGATAGTGCTTGCAGGCGGGCTGCTTGCTGCATTCGGCTGCCTGCTCATCTGGGGCAAGTCTGCCATGGTCGCGGCTCCGGTGCTTGAACGGCCATTGTTCACCAATTTTTCCGCAACCGTTCTGCGGTTGGAACCGATGAGTGCGCGATCAATGGTCCGGGTGGAGCTGCAACCTGCCGGCAGGCCCGACCTGCCGCCCAAGATTCGCGTCAACATCATCGAGAAGGACGTCCCCGAAGGTCTGGCGGAGGGCAGCCGCATCGCCATGCAGGCAAGGCTCATGCCGCCGGCCGGGCCTGCAGTGCCTGGAGCCTATGACTTTGCCAAGCGGGCCTGGTTCGAAGGCATAGGCGCGACGGGGCGGGCCACGCCTCCGGTGCGCTTGGCCGCCTCCGCGCCGGATGGAAACACACCCTCTCTTCGTCACCGGCTGTCGGCGCATGTCCAGCGGCAATTGGAGGGCGGGGAAGGGGCGCTTGCCGCTGCCCTTGCGACTGGTGACCGGGGCGGGATCAGTGAGGAAGATGAAGATGCAATGCGACGGAGCGGTCTTGCCCATCTTCTTTCGATCAGCGGCCTTCACGTCACCGCGCTGATCGGTGGCGTCATGTTCATCGTCTTTCGCTTGCTGGCGCTTAGCCCAAGGCTCGCCTTGCGTTGGCCGCTGCTCCTGGTCGCAGCCGGAGCGGGTGCTTTGGCGGGCATTGGCTATACCTTGCTCACGGGCGCCGAGGTGCCGACCATCCGTTCCTGCATAGCCGCATTGCTTGTGCTGGGAGGACTGGCGCTCGGGCGGGAGGCAATCACCCTCCGGCTGGTCGCCGCAGGGGCCGCCTTTGTCCTGTTCTTCTGGCCCGAAGTGGTGGTGGGTCCAAGCTTCCAACTGAGCTTCGCAGCCGTGACCGCCATCGTGGCCCTGCATGAACATCCGGCTTTCGCCAGGATGACGCGGCGGCAGGAGCAGGACGGAATGGTCTTGCGGGCGAGCAGGGCGCTGGCCACCTTGTTCCTGACTGGCGTCGCGGTTGAGGTGACGCTCGCGCCGATTGCCCTCTATCACTTCCACCAAACCGGCCTTTATGGCGCATCGGCCAATATCATTGCCATTCCGCTGACGACCTTCGTGATCATGCCGCTCGAGGCCCTGGCGCTTTTCCTCGATCTGGCAGGGCTTGGCGCGCCGGCCTGGTGGCTGGCCGGAAAGGCGCTTGGCCTGTTGCTCTGGCTGGCGCACTTCGTTTCCGGGCAGCCCCACGCCGTCGCCATGCTGCCCGTTTTTCCCGCATGGGCCTTTGCCCTGGTGGCTGGCGGCGGATTGTGGATCAGCCTGTGGCGAACCCGCGTGCGATATTATGGTCTGGCGCCGGTGATTGGCGGTTTGGCGGCGATGCTATTGTCCCCAGCGCCGGATCTGCTGGTCACTGGAGACGGGCGGCATCTGGTGGTTCGCACGAGCGATGGGGGCATGGCGCTGTTGCGGGGCAAGGCGGGAGATTATGTCCGGGATGTGCTGAGCGAGAATGCCGGTTACCAGGGCGACCTTGGGGAGATCAGCAAGCTTCCCAATGCCCGCTGCAGCCCGGATCTCTGCTCCGTAACCCTTAGAAGGGGAGATCGGGACTGGCGGATCATGGCCAGCAGGAGCAGATATATGGTGCCCTGGCGGCAGCTCGCTGCGCAATGCCGGATGGCGGATATCGTCATCAGTGACCGAAGGCTGCCCAAGGGCTGCGTCCCCCGATGGTTGAAACTCGACCGGCCATTTTTGAGCCGGCATGGCGGCGTGTCGGTGAGTTTCGAGACGCAGATCGTGCGAACCGCAATTGATCCTCTGGATGGCCATCCCTGGCTCAGCCGCGGCAGGTAAATGTTGAAGGCCAACTTAACAAAGTTAACGCTAAGGAACGTTGATTTGGAATTGAAATTTCCCTGTTGGACAGGAAATTCCTGATGTGGGAATTCCCGATAGAAGCCATATTTTTCAAGCATTTCTTCTTCCACGCCAAGGAAAGCGGGGTCCCTGCCTGCGCAGGGACGACGGTAATGGGGTTGATGGACGGTAATGGGGCCGATGAAAGGTCTCAGGTTCAACCCGCTCCATCCGCCACGATCAATTATATCGGCGGAGCAGACCTGCCAGCTTGCCTTGCACCCGGACCTGTGAGGTATCGTAGATCTGCGGTTCATAGGCGCTGTTGGCGGGATCCAGACGAATTCTGGGACCCTCCCGCCGGAAATATTTCAAAGTCGCCTCATTGTCGTCGATAAGCGCAACGACAATCTGGCCGTCGCGGGCAACTTCTGTTCGCTGGATCAGAGCGAAATCGCCGTCCAATATGCCGGCTTCGATCATGGAATCGCCAGCGACTTCCAGCGCATAATGTTCGCCCGAACCAAGCAGGGCAGCCGGAACCGAAAGCATATTCTGCCCCTCAAGCGCTTCGATGGGAACGCCCGCTGCGATCCGGCCATGCAAAGGGATATCGATGACGTCATTGGCAGCGATGGGGATTTCCCGCACCTTCGCAGGTGCAGCCGGGGCAGGGGGCACTGCCCGGTCCATGCCCTCTGCGAGTTTCAGCACCTCCAGCGCCCGCGCGCGGTTCGGCAGACGGCGGATGAACTGCCGTTCCTCAAGTGCATTGATAAGACGATGAATGCCCGACTTGGACTTGAGGTCCAGCGCTTCCTTCATCTCCTCAAAGCTGGGCGAGACGCCGCTTTCCTCTAGCCTGCGGTGAATGAAGCAGAGCAGTTCATGCTGCTTGAGCGTCAACATGGGCGACCCCCTGTAGTGGAACGGACAGGGAACGTATAGGAAACGAATGGAGGCGCGTCAAGCACGCTCAGGCGATGGCGAGGCAGTGCACCATTTCGCCAGCCTTGGCCGCTGGCGCATTGGAAGGGCGGACGATGAGGGCATTGGCGGCTGCGAGGGAACACAGGCCAGCGCTGTCCTGGTCGGAGAGCGGCCTTGCCGTGCCATTCTCCACTATGCCGCGGAGATAGATGGCCCGGTTGCTTACCGCTGGCATGTCATTGGCCAGGCGGGCCTCGAAGAGGGGGGGCAGGGGATCGGCTGCCCCGCTCATGTGCCGCACCAGCGGGAGGAGAAAAAGCGTTGCCGTCACAAAGGCGGATACCGGATTGCCGGGCAGGCCGAGAAAGAGGGTATTTCCATTCCGCCCGGCCATCAGCGGCTTGCCTGGCCGCAGGGCAATGCGCCAGAAGTCCAGCGAACCGCCTGCAGCCTCGAAAGCTGGTTTTATGAGGTCATGATCGCCGACAGATGCGCCGCCAGTCGTGACGATGATGTCGGCGCTGGAGGCCCTTCCAAAGGCTTCGACCTGCGCCTCCAACTCATCCCGCACGATTCCGAGATCGTCCATGATGACGGGTAGCCCCGAAAGCATTGCCCGGAGCATCAGGCTGTTGGAGGCCGGGAGTTCGCCTGGATGTTTTTGTAGCCCTGGTTCGGCGAGTTCGTTGCCGGTCGTGAAAAGGGCGATGCGCAACTTACGGTGGACCGGCAAGGCGCCATGCCCCCCCATTGCGGCCAAGGCGACTTGCGGAGACCCTATCCGGCTTGCCCTAGGCAGGAGCAATGCGCCCTTTGCAAAGTCGGCAGCTTGCAGGCGAACATTCTTGCCGGGATATTCCGGCCCCTCGCCCGCCAGGACAAGGGAGGCGCCCTGCAATGCCGCCTCTTCCTGGATCAGCACGCTGTCAGCGCCCTCGGGCATGGGCGCACCAGTGAAGATGCGCACTGCTTCCCCAGGGCTTGCAGTGTGGAGCGTGAGGTTTCCGGCGGCGCTTTCGCCCGTTATGGTCCAGGGTCCCGGCAGATCGGCATGCCTGATCGCATAGCCATCCATTGCGGACAGCGCGGTCCAGGGCTGATCCCGCAGCGCATGAACGTCATCGGCCAGCCAGCGGCCAATGGATTCGGCCAGCGGAGCGCTTTCAACATTCACCGATGCTGCTGAAGCGATCAGCCTTTGCTGCGCCGTCTCAACCGGCAGCAAGCCCATCAGCCGCGTTTCCAGTTGCCGGACTTCCCCCCGGTCTTTTCCAGTAGATGAATGTCCGCGATTATCATGGCCTTATCGATGGCCTTTGCCATGTCATAGACGGTAAGGAGCGCGGTACTGACAGCCGTCAGCGCCTCCATCTCAACCCCGGTCTGGCCGCTGGTTTTGGCTGTGGCCGTCGCAACCACGCCGGCATCGTCCAGCTCGAGGTTGATGCTTACCGAAGACAGCGGCAGGGGATGGCAAAGGGGAATGAGTTCGGATGTCTTCTTGGCCGCCATGATGCCAGCCACCCGGGCAACGGCAAGAACGTCACCCTTCTTGACGAGGCCTTCGGATATGGCCTGACGCGCCTCTTGCGACATGGTGATGCGGCCAGTGGCGATGGCCTGACGCGTTGTAGCGGGCTTGGCCGACACATCGACCATATGGGCGGCGCCGTCCTGGTCGAGATGCGTGAGGCGGGTCATGCGCCGGTCAGCAACCTGCGCGTCGCCGCCTCCACGTCCGCCTCCCGCATCAAAGCTTCGCCAACGAGGAAGCAGCGCACGCCCCGTTCGGCCATGGCATCCAGGTCCGCCTTCGACGTGAGGCCGCTTTCGGCAACGAAGGTGCAATCCTTCGGCGCACGGCCCACCAGCTCATAGGTTCTCGCAAAATCGACCGTGAAGTCCCTGAGATCACGATTATTTACGCCGATAAGGCGGGATTTGAGATCAAGCGCCCGTTCCAGCTCGCCGGCATCATGCACTTCGACCAGCGCGTCCATGCCGCATTCGATGGCCGCCGCCTCGATCTCCTGCATTTGGCCGTCTTCCAGAGCGGCGACGATGATGAGGATCGCGTCCGCGCCAATCGCGCGCGCCTCATGCACCTGCCAAGGATCAACCATGAAGTCCTTGCGAAGGACGGGAAGGCTGCAGGCGGACCGGGCGGCCATCAGATAATCTTCATGGCCCTGAAAATAGGGAGCATCGGTCAGGACCGAGAGGCAGGCGGCGCCACCCGCCTCATAGGCCTGCGCATGAGCCGGGGGATCGAAATCGGCGCGGATGAGGCCCTTTGAAGGACTGGCCTTCTTGATCTCCGCGATGAGCGCATGGCCCGACATGGCGGCCGCATCAAGCGCGGCGCGGAAGCCCCGGGGGCTGCTCTGTTCGGCCTTCATGGCGTTCAGCGTCGCGAAAGTGGTTGCGGCCTTGCGCGAGGCCACCTCGTCCCGCTTGGTAGCGCAAATTTCGGTGAGCTTGTTCATCAAAAGGCAATCGAGCAGTTGAGCAGCGCGTTGGCGAGCCCCTTGTCAATGGCTTCGGCGGCTTCCTCGACGCCATCGGCCAGCCGTTCCACCTCTCCCGCCACGACAAGCGCGGCCGCGCTGTTGAAGAGGACGGCGTCGCGATAGGGGCCGGGCTCTCCCTGAAGCAGCTTGCGCAATTCGCGCGCATTATGCTGCGGGTCGCCGCCCCTTATCGCTTCTACCGGATGACTGGGAAGCCCGGCATCAGCGGCAGAAATAATGTAAGAGCGAAGGGTGCTTTTTTCCACCTCGGTAACGGCATTGCCGCCGCCGAGCGAAAGCTCGTCCAGACCCTCCTCGCCCGAGACGACCATCGAGTGTTCGGTGCCGAGTTTCTGTAGCGCCTCTGCATAGACCGGAACATAGTCCGGCCGGGCAATGCCGATGAGCTGGCGCCGGACCTTTGCCGGATTGGCGAGCGGTCCCATCAGGTTGAAGATGGTGCGGCGGCCAATCGAGCGGCGGATCGGCGCGATGTGAGCGAGGGCAGGGTGATGGGCCTGAGCGAAGAGGAAACAGATGCCAAGGTCAGCCAGCGTCGCTTCGGCCCGTTCTCCCGCCCGGGCAAGGTTGAGCCCCAATGCCTCCAGCGTATCGGCGGCGCCCGCTTTCGACGAGGCGGCGCGGTTGCCATGCTTTGCCACTGGTACGCCGCAGGCGGCCACCACAATGGCGACAGCGGTGGAAACATTGAGCGTATGGTGCCCATCGCCGCCGGTGCCGCAGACGTCAATGGCATCGGCCGGAGCGTCGATGGGGATCATGCGCTCTCGCATTGCCTGGGCCGCAGCCGCGATCTCCGTGGCGGTTTCCCCGCGTTCGCTCAGTGCGACGAGAAAAGCGGCGACATCCGCGTCGGAGACTGTCCCGTCGAGAATGGCGGCAAAAGCCCTCGATGCCGACTCTGAGGAGAGCGGCTGTGATGGATCGGGCAGTGACGTCATGCCGTCACGCGTTCCTTCACGGGAAGCCCGGCAATCCTCATGAAATTGGCAAGCATTGCATGGCCATGCTCGGTGGCGATACTTTCAGGGTGGAACTGAACGCCATGAATGGGAAGCGTCGCATGGCGGAAGCCCATCACCATCGTGTCGTCGCTAGTGGCGTTCACTAGCAGGTCGGAGGGAATGTCCTGCACCACCAGGCTGTGATAGCGGGTAGCGGTGAAGGGGGAGGGAAGGCCGTGGAACAGGCCGGTGCCGTCATGGCTGACCGGAGAGGTCTTGCCATGCATCAGGCCGCCACGGACAACCTTGCCGCCGAAATGCTGGCCGATGGATTGGTGGCCCAGGCATACGCCCAGAAGCGGTTTTCCGGCATCGGCACAGGCTGCCACCAGATCCAGGCTGATCCCCGCTTCATTGGGGGTGCAGGGGCCAGGGGAGATCAGGAATGCATCAGCGCCGGTGGATAACGCCTGCCCCGCCGACATGGCGTCGTTGCGCACGACCTCCACTTCTGCGCCCAGTTCCATGAGATAATGGACCAGGTTCCAGGTGAAGCTGTCATAATTGTCGATGACGAGAATCATGATATGGCTTTAACGCGAAGCTGCGATTTCGGCGAGTCCGTGCTCATTGGCCAAAATCGGGCTTGCCAGCGATCGCGACCGCTTCTCGTGCGGCGGCGACAAGGGCGCGGCTTTTGGCTTCGCATTCGCGCTGTTCATAGGCGGGATCGCTGTCGGCGACGATCCCCGCGCCTGCCTGAACATGCATGACGCCATCTTTCAGGACGGCAGTGCGCAGGACAATGCAGCTGTCGAGATTGCCATTGGGACTGAAATAGCCGACGCCCCCGGCATAGGCGCCGCGCGTTTCCGGTTCCAGCTCAGCTATGATCTCGCAGGCCCTGACCTTGGGCGCGCCAGAGACCGTGCCGGCCGGAAATCCTGCAAAAAGAGCATCGAGCGCATCCCGCTCCGGATCAAGCCCGCCCACCACATTCGAAACGATATGCATGACATGGCTGTAGAATTCGACGGCGTAGCTGTCCGTCACCCGGACCGTGCCAGCCTTCGCCACCCGTCCCACATCATTGCGGCCGAGATCGAGGAGCATCAGATGCTCCGCCCGCTCCTTGGGATCGGCAAGCAGGCTGTCGCGGTTGGCCGCATCCTCCGACGCGGTCTTGCCGCGAGGGCGGGTTCCGGCGATGGGACGTATCGTAACTTCGCCGTCGCGGACGCGGACCAGGATTTCAGGGCTGGAACCGATGAGGGCAAAGCCCGGAAGGTCCAGATAATAGAGAAAAGGGGACGGGTTGATCCGCCGCAAGGCGCGGTAGAGGGAAATGGGCGGCAGGGGGAAGGGCGCGGTGAAGCGTTGAGCCAGCACCACCTGAAAGATGTCGCCCGCGGTGATATAGTCCTTCGCCTTGTTCACCATTTCCGCATAGCGGCCGGGAGCAAGCACCGGAGTGACAGCCAACTCGTCTGTTTCAGCGGACGGTGCGGCATCAGCGGGCAATGGCCCGGACAGCCGCGCAGCTGTGGCGTCGATCCGATCGAGGGCGTCTTCGATCACCTTTCCCGCATCGGTAAAGCTCCCGGCCCAGACCGGAGCCACCAGATAAAGCGCATCGGCCAGCCTGTCGAAAATCAGGATGACCGTCGGCCTCACAAAGAGCATGTCGGGCAACCGGAGCGGATTTTCTGGCGGCCGGGGCAACTTTTCAACCAGCCCGACCGTTTCGTAGCCGAAATAGCCCACAAGACAGGCAAGCGCCGAGGGCAGCGCCTCATCCACCTCGCAACGGCATTCGGCGGCGAGCTCGCGCAGAGCGTCAAGCGTCTTCGCTGCCACCGGTGCGAAAGCGGCGCGATCCGTTGCCCACTCGCGGTTGATTTCCGCCTGTTGTCCCTGCGCGCGGAATACGAGGTCCGGGGCCAGGCCCAGCAAGCTATAGCGTGCCCGGACTGATCCGCCCTCCACCGATTCGAGCAGGAAGTCGCCGCGATCGGGCTCGATCAGCTTGAGCGCGGCGGAGATCGGCGTATCGGTATCGGCAATCTGACGCCGCCAGACGAGCGCCGACTTGCCTGCCTCCAACGCCTCGCGGACTCTATCGAGATCAAGCTCCGCCTGCGTCATTGGGCCGCCGAACCGCCGCGCAGACGCTGTTTCACCTCGGCAATGGCGGAGGTGTTCCTCTTGACACCGACATGCTGCTCGACGGCACGGGCGAACTGTTCGGCATATTCATTGCCGGTTACGCGGGACATTTCCTGCTGCACGGCATTGACGAGCCCCGCTTGGCCGCCAGCATCGCCGCGCTGGATCTTGTCGAGCCTGAGGACGAAATAGCCTTGGTCATTGGGCGCTTCCAGCCGCTTCGTGCTGCCTTCGGCCATGCTGAAGAGCAGTGCGAGGGGCGGCGGCACTTGCTGGCCTCCACGAGCGATGTCCGCCCGCTTGCCGCCGAGGGGCTGGGGCGGAGGAACCTTGAGACCGGTTTCAGCCAGCGCCTTGGCAAAATCCATGCCCTTGTTCATCTTCGCAACCAGTTGATCCGCAGCCGTGCGAGCACGGCCGGCAGCGCGCTCAAGCTTGAATTGCTGGACTATGACAGCACGGACTTTTTGCAGCGGCGGCGGGGCGGCGGCCTTGATGTCCGTTACGTCCAGCAGGGCATAGAGCTGGTCAGGCGCGATCGTCACCATCTGCGGTTCGTCATCCGCTTCCATGCTGAATGCGGGGTCAAGCATTGGACGGAGTTCCGGCGGCGCCTGAAAATTTTCCTGCTCCACCGTCGTGCCGTTCCGCAGGATGAACGGGGTAGCCTTGACCGGCAGCGCGGCGTCCTTCGCGAACTCCTCGAAGGTGGTGCCTTCCGCGATCTGATCCTCGGCCTTGGCAAGGAAATCAGCCATGGCTTCGGCGGCCTTCTGCTGCTGAAGGGTGGTGACGATCTCCGGCCGGACAGCGGCAAGCGTACGTTCGGGAGTGGCCGAAACGCCAGTCACCTCAACCACATGCCAGCCGAGCGGCGATTTGGCGATGGGAGCAAGCTGGCCCTGCGGCGTGGCAAAAACGCTTTTCGCCACCGCAGCCGAACTTCTTTCCGCATATTGCCGCTCGCTGAGCTTGTCGAGGGCCGCAACGGCCAGGCCCGCGCCTTTGGCGGCTTCGGCAAGGCTGGTGCCACCCTTGACCTTCGCGGCGATTGCCTCGGCCGCGGCTTGAGTGGGAACGATCAGCTGCGCCAGCGTGCGTTCCTCCCGGGCGGCATAATTGGCCTTGTTCTCATTATAATAGCGGGTGATCTCTGCCTCTGTGGGGGCGGCGGCCCTTTCGAAGCGCGCCTTGTCGACCAGCACATAGCGGAGCTGCCGCTGCTCGGGCACGGTGAAACGATCGGCATTGCGATTGTAGAAGGCAGTCAACTCCTGGGAGTTCGGTTCCTCATTGCTCATGAACAGCTTTGAGGGAATGACCGCGATCCGCCCCTGACGCGCTTCCAGCAACAAGGAGGCATAGGGAAGGGTCATGTCACGGGAAATGCGGCTGCCCATCGCAACCGGCGCCAGCACATGGCGGGTGAAGACGTCGCGGGACATGTCCTGACGCAAGGCGGCGTCCGTGATGTTCTGCCGCCGAAGCAGCTCATGATAAAGCTGATCGCTGAACTTGCCGGAGGCGTCGTGAAAGGCCGGAATGCTGGCAATCTGCCCGTCAATCAGGCGCTTGCTGGCAGCCATGCCTTCATCGCGCGCAAACTCCGTGATGGCGAGGCCCTGGATCAGCTGATCGAGCACATTTTCCATGCCGTTCTGCGCCAGGAAACTGGTCATCTCAAGCTGTGGCTGTTGCTGACGGTTCCGGTCGAAGACCATCTGCGTGCGGGCCTGGAGATCGGCTGCGGTCACTGCATCGCCGCCAACCTTTGCCACCGTGCCGCTGCCGCCGGTAAAGTTGCCGAGGCCCCCGCCCGATCCGGTGATGTCGCCTGCGGCAAATGCAACAGCAGCAAGCGCCACCAGAACAAAGGCGATGCCGAGGCCGATCTTGGAGTGAATAAGGCGGCGGATGAGACTGATCATGATGCTTCCAAAGCAATGTGCAAGGCGTAACGGCTGCCCGCTTTAGGATGGCAAGTGGCTGGCATCAAGCTCGGAAACTGCAAGGCTCGTCTCGCTGCCAGGCTGGATGGCGCCCAATTATGCTCTCGCTCCCTAGACAATCCGCCATCATCGGCTATCGACCAGCGGCACATGTTCCAACAACCCGTGCAGGAGTCATTTGGTGAGCAGACGGAAACTGATTGTCGGCAACTGGAAAATGAATGGCCTTTTGGCCCAGCTCGGCGAAATCGAAGCCATTGATCGTCTCGCGCAGGAAAAGCCGAAGGTCGAAGTGGGGCTTTGCCTGCCCGCCACACTGATTCACGCGGCAAGCGGCGTGGCGCGTTCCGCATTGATCGGGGGGCAGGATTGCCACATGAAGGATAGCGGCGCCCATACCGGCTGCCTTTCCGCCGCGATGCTGAAGGAAGCAGGGGCGAAGACCGTCATCGCTGGTCATAGCGAGAGGCGGACCGATCAGCATGAGACAAGCGCGGACGTGGCGGCAAAGGCTGTGGCGGCCCATCAGGCGGGGCTCGATGTCATTCTGTGCGTCGGCGAGACGGAAGCCGAGCGCGACGCCGGCAATGCGGAGGCGGTGGTTTCAGAACAGCTTCTCGCCTCATTGCCGCAGAGCGCGGCGGCCGCATGGTTGTCCATCGCTTACGAGCCCGTCTGGGCCATCGGTACTGGCCGCACCCCAACCATGGAAGAGGTGGATCGCATGCACCGCGCATTGCGGGAGGCGCTTCGTTCGCGCATCGGCGATGATGCAGACAATATGCGCATTCTCTACGGCGGGTCGATGAATGGGGCCAATGCGGCGGACCTTCTTGCGATCGCCGATGTGGACGGCGGACTGGTGGGCGGGGCGAGCCTGACCGCGGAAAAATTCGCGCCGATCATTCAAGCGGCCTCAGCCGCCGGTTGAAGATCGGAGCGGGAGGCGTTATGTGCCCGCTCCATCAGCTATAGACGGGTTTTGATTTTTCATGTTCACCTTCATCCTTGTCGTTCAGGCCATTGTGGCAACGGCGCTGGTCGGCGTCATCCTGATGCAGCGGTCCGAAGGTGGGGGCCTGGGCGTCGGCGGCAGTCCTTCGGGCTTCATGTCGGCGCGCGGGGCGGCGGATTTTCTGACCCGTTCGACCACGATCCTGGCAATGCTGTTTGTAGGGCTCAGCATCGTGCTGGCGGTTATCGCTTCGGTGAAGCATGCGCCCTCCAGCATCGACACCTCACTGTCCCGTTCTGGGACAAGTTCTACGCCTGCCGATGATGTTCCGGTCGCTGGCGGCGATCCGCTCGCTGCTGCGGCGAACAAGGTGGCTCAGAATGAAACCGCGCCCAAGAATGAAGGCGTTCCGCTGGCGCAATAAGCCTGTGTTCAATTCGCCGTTGCCCTGAACCTTGTTTCAGGGCCCATTGGTGCTGCGTGCGAGCCGCCTTCGCAATGCTCATGGATGCCGAAACGAGTTCGGCATGACGCTCTCAACCAAAAAAATTCACCGGCGCCGGATTCGGACGCTTGCTTGTTGTCACTCATAAAGGATAAGCCTTTCCTCCCATGGCGCGGTTCATTTTCATCACCGGCGGCGTGGTCTCCTCGCTTGGCAAGGGCCTTATGGCAGCCAGCCTTGCAGCATTGCTGCAGGCGCGGGGTTATCGCGTGCGCATTCGCAAGTTCGATCCCTATCTCAATGTCGATCCGGGCACCATGTCGCCCTATCAGCATGGCGAAGTCTATGTGACGGACGATGGGGCGGAAACCGACCTGGACCTTGGCCATTATGAGCGATTCACCGGCGTTTCGGCCCGGCAATCGGACAATGTGACCGCAGGCCGCATCTACCAGACGATCATCACGCGGGAACGGCGCGGCGATTATCTGGGCGCCACGGTTCAGGTGATCCCCCATGTCACCGACGCCATCAAGGCCTTTGCCCAGGATCAGGTCGATGACCTCGATTTCGTTCTGTGCGAAATCGGCGGAACGGTGGGCGATATCGAAAGCCTGCCCTTTATCGAAGCGATCCGGCAACTGCGCAACGATATCGGCCGGGAGAACACGGTTTTCGTCCATGTGACGCTGGTGCACTATATCAGCGCTGCGGGCGAGTTGAAGACGAAGCCGACGCAGCACAGCGTGCGGGAACTGACCTCCCTCGGCATCCAGCCCGATATTCTCCTCTGCCGCTGCGAGCATCCTCTGCCGGAAAGCGAGCGGGCCAAGATCGCGCTTTTCTGCAACGTCCGCAAGGAGGCCGTCATCCCGGCGCTCGACGCGCCAAGCATTTACGCGGTGCCGCTGCAATATCATCAGGAGGGCCTGGACAATGAAGTCCTGCGTGCCTTCGGCATCACTGGTGCGCCCGATCCGGACATGGCTCAATGGGCCGACATCATGGACCGCTGGCACAATCCAGAAGGCGAAGTGACGATCGGCGTCGTTGGCAAATATGTCGGACTGCCCGATGCCTATAAATCGCTGCACGAAGCGCTGATGCATGGCGGCCTTGCCAATCGCGTAAAGGTTCATATCCGCTGGCTGGATGCAGAACTGTTCGAGACGCAGGAAAATGGGGATTATGCCGTTGCCCAACTGGAGCCGATGCACGGTATTCTTGTGCCGGGCGGCTTTGGGGAGCGCGGCAGCGAAGGGAAGATCGCGAGCGTGAAGTTCGCCCGCGAGCGCAATGTGCCCTTTTTCGGAATCTG
>DATEFI010000214.1:0-3754 GCA_035280705.1 Rhizorhapis sp.
TCCTTGGGCTGACGTGTCTCGACTTCGCTCGACACGAACGGTTGATCAGGCGGAGGCCGGCTCTTCAAGGCTGTAGCCAAGGCCGCGAATGGTCGTAATCACGTCCGGCCCCAGCTTCTTGCGGATTCGGGTCACGAAGACCTCGATGGTATTGGAATCGCGGTCGAAGTCCTGATCGTAGATATGCTCGATCAGTTCGGTTCGCGACACCACCTTGCCCTTGTGGTGGAGCAGGTAGGAAAGCAGCTTATATTCCTGCGCCGTGAGCTTCACCGGCTCGCCCTTCAGCGTCACCTTGCCAGAGCGCGTATCGAGCCGCACATCGCCCGCCATCAATTCGCTGGAGGCATTGCCCGACGCCCGCCGGATCAGCGCCCGCAAGCGCGCGATCAATTCTTCGCTCTGGAAGGGCTTGGCAAGATAATCGTCCGCCCCGGCGTCGAGGCCAGCCACCTTGTCCGACCAGCTGTCGCGGGCGGTCAGCACCAGCACGGGAAAGCTGAGCCCTTCCTTGCGCCAGCGGTCAAGCACGGTGAGGCCGTCGATCTCCGGCAGGCCAAGGTCCAGCACAACCGCGTCATAGCTTTCGGTGGACCCCAGGAAATGCCCTTCCTCGCCATCGGTGGCCAGGTCCACGGCATAGCCCGCGCCTTCCAGGGTATTTTTCAGTTGCTGGCCCAGATTGGGCTCATCTTCAACAATCAACAGCCGCATATCAGCCCTTTATCATGTTTTTCTTTTCAGCGTTAGCGCGAACGCCGGACGATATCACCGGAACGGCCATCGACATCAACCCAGACCACGCGGCCGTCGCGCATATATTTCAGCCGATATTCACCGCGCCGGTCGTCAAACTCGCTGCCCAGATAATTGGCTCCGTCCATCTCGCGGCCCACGCGCCGCTTGATGATGGAAAAGGGCATGACATCCCCATCCAGCATGGCCCGGCGCGCCGCATCCTGCTCATAGCGGCGGGGATTGGCGCGCATTATCTCGCTGCGCTCATAGCCGCGATCATCGCCACGGCCCCGGCCGCGCCCGCGGCCATCGTCGGCCGAGGCAGGCAGCGAAAGCGCCGCAACGGCCAGGCCAGCCGCCGCAAAGCCGAATGTCAGAAGGGATTTCCACTGCATCATGATGTCCATGGCATAGGCCACGGCTATTGAACAGGTGGTGAATGGGGCTGAAATCTGGATGAAAGGTTCGGGATCAGCTTGATTTTGCAAGACTATGGCATTTTTGCACCAGCGAGGGGGAAGTCAATATCCCGCTCGGGCCGACCTCGTCGAAGTCCATTCCCTTCCTCCTCAACAATAGACCCGTCGTCCCTGCGCAGGCAGGGACCCCGCTTCCTTCTCCCAGCTTCAAGAAAAAAAGCGAGGTCCCGCCTATGCGGGGACGACGATCACGCATAGTATGACATTGATATAAGGCGCCCCCACCCCCACCTTGCGCCCTATCGAAATCCCCCCTAACTCCCGCACCATGGCGGCACCTATTCTCTCCTATGAAGATCTCGGCCTGATCCAGGGCAGCGGCTGGCTGTTCCAGGGCCTCAACCTCTATATCGGCGAGCGGGACCGCCTTGCCCTGATCGGCCGCAACGGTGCGGGGAAGACGACGCTGTTGAAGCTCATCGCTGGCCGCATCGAGCCCGACAAGGGCCTGCGAAGCATCGTTCCGGGCACGCATGTCGTGATGCTCGAACAGGACCCCGACCTAAGCGGCTGTGAGACGCTCCATGACTTCGCCTGCGGGAGCAAGGATGCGCCGCCCCGCCATGAGGTAGAGGCCATTGCCGACCAGCTCGGCATCGACCTTTCCCGGCTGGCGAGGACCGCATCCGGCGGGGAGCGCCGCCGCGCCGCCATCTGCCGTGCTCTTGCCAGCCAACCGGACGTGCTTCTCCTCGACGAGCCGACCAACCATCTGGACCTTGCCGCCATCGACTGGCTGGAAAGCTGGCTCAACCGCTACACCGGCGCGTTCATCGTGATCAGCCACGACCGGACCTTCCTGACCCGCCTGACGCGTCAGACCCTGTGGCTCGACCGGGGCAATCTTCGCCGCAACGAGATCGGCTTTGGCGGTTTTGAGGCGTGGATGGAAAAGGTCTATGCCGAGGAGGCCCGCGCTGCCGAAAAGCTCGACGCAAAGCTCAAGATCGAGGCGCACTGGCTGGAGCGTGGCGTCACCGCCCGCCGCAAGCGCAACCAGGGCCGCCTATCCAAGCTTCACGAAATGCGGGCCCAGCGAGCGTCCATGATCGGCCCCGCCGGAACGGCCAAGCTCGCCGTCGTGTCGGACGAGGTAAAGACCAAGAGCGTCATCGTCGCGGAAAATGTCACCAAGCGTTTTGGCGACCGCGCCGTCATCAAGGACTTCTCCCTGCGCATCCAGCGCGGGGACCGGATCGGCATCGTCGGCGCAAACGGCGCGGGCAAGACGACGCTGCTGAAGCTCCTGACCGGAGAGGTCCAGCCGGACAGCGGCGCCGTTACCCAGGCAAAGACTCTCGACGGGGTCATCATTGACCAGCAGCGCAGCCTGATGGCGCCTGAAAAGCGCGTGCGCGACGTGCTGGCGGACGGCGGCGACTGGATCGATGTGCGGGGCGCGCGCAAGCATGTGCAGGGCTATTTGAAGGAATTCCTCTTCGAACCCACGCTGATCGACGCGAAGGTCGGCACGCTTTCGGGCGGCGAACGCTCCCGCCTGCTCCTCGCCCGCGAATTTGCCCGCGCTTCCAATCTGCTGGTGCTGGACGAGCCGACCAACGATCTTGACCTTGAAACGCTCGACCTGCTCCAGGAGGTGATCGCCGACTATGACGGCACAGTCCTCATCGTCAGCCATGACCGCGACTTCCTGGACCGCACGGTCACGGTGACGCTGGGGATGGACGGCAGCGGCCATGTCGACGTCGTCGCGGGCGGCTATGAGGATTGGGAGGCAAAACGCCGCCGTCCCACCGCCAAGGCAGCGTCCAAAAAGACCGAAGCAGCGCCCCCACCTGCACGTCAGCAGACGAAGCTCAGCTACAAGGACCAGCGCGATTACGAACTGCTGCCCAAACGGATAGAGGAACTGGAGGCCGCAATCGCGCGCGACGAAAACGCGCTCCACGATCCCGATCTATACGTCAAAAACCCCGACCGCTTCGCCGCGCTCAGCAAGGCCGTCGAAAAGGCCCGCGCCGACAAGGAAGCCGCTGAGGAACGCTGGCTCGAACTCGCAGAAATGGCGGAGACCTTGGGGACCTGACTTTACTTCCACTTTGCACAATTACCCCGTCGTCCCTGCGCAGGCAGGGACCCCGCTTTTCTTCTAAACTGGATAAAGGCGGCCTGCCTCCGCAAGGACGACTGCACCTACCCCTTGGCGTGGGACTTGCCCTCCTCCTCGGCCTTGCGAAGCTCATCCCCTTCCTTGCCCTCCAGCGCCTTTTTCGCCGCTTCAGCCTCTTTCTTCACGCGCTCCGGGTCCGCCGCATGCGCCTGCACTTCTTCATCATATTCGCGCGCCGCGTCATAATTGCCTTCGCCCTGGACTTTGTCCTTGCCCATGACCGGTCTCCTTCGTTGAAGTCATGGAACCAACGAGACCCCTCGGTCGAAGGTTCCCGCTTGCGACTCCTGCGGCTCATCGCCATCTGAGGGCGAACCCCCTTGCCCCATGTGAACAAATCTGGAACAAAGCAGCCCATGCTGACTCATATTTCCGTCCGCGGTGCGCGCGAGCACAATCTGAAGGG
>DATEFI010000215.1:0-3594 GCA_035280705.1 Rhizorhapis sp.
CCTAGGTCGAAGCAGGCGATGAATCAAGCAGCGCGTTTCCTTCATGCCCCTAGCCTCCAGAGGAATCAGGCGATATGCGGAGCTTATGGCAAAGATCGCATTCATTGGCCTTGGCGTCATGGGCGGCCCCATTGCGGGCCATCTCGCGGCGGCAGGGCATGAGCTCATCGTCTTCAACCGTTCCATGGCCAAGACAAGGGCCTGGATAGAAAAGCATGGCGGCGAGGCGGCCGTCAGTCCCGCCAAGGCGGCAGACGGCGCGGAGGTGGTCGTCAGTTGCGTCGGCACCGATGACGACCTCGCTGCTGTAACCTTGGGCCGCGACGGCGCTTACCGCACGATGAAGCCAGGCACGCTGTTCATCGATCATACCACCGTCTCTGCCCGTATCGCCCGGCAGCTTTTCGTGGAGGGGGAAAGCCGGGGCATTTTCTTCGTCGACGCCCCCGTTTCCGGCGGTCAGGCCGGCGCGGAAAAAGGGACGCTTTCCATCATGTGCGGCGGAACCCTCGAGGCATTTGCCGCGGCCCGCCTGGTGATGCAGGCCTATGCCGGCCGCATTGTCCATGTGGGCGGCGCAGGCGCGGGACAGACCACCAAGATGGTGAACCAGATCTGCATCGCGGGCGTGCTGCAGGGCCTTTCCGAAGCGCTGCGTTTCGCCCAAGCGGCCGAGCTTGACCTCGACAAGGTGTTCGAGGCGATCTCCGGCGGCGCTGCCCAAAGCTGGCAGCTCGACAATCGCTGGAAAAGCATGGCGGAGGACCGTTTCGACTTCGGCTTTGCCATTGACTGGATGCGCAAGGACCTGGGCCTCGCCCTCGAAGAGGCACGAGTGAATGGCGCCACCCTGCCCGCCACGGCGCTTGTCGACCAATTCTATGCCGATGTGCAGGCCATGGGTGGCAACCGGCAGGATACCAGCGCTCTCGTCCGGCGGCTGACGCGGGCATGAGAGGTTCCATTGTCGAAACGCCGTGCACCTGCGGCGGCAAAATCTTGGCACGAGCGCATAAACCGTCATTCCCTGGGCTTCGGGCCACCTCTCTCCTTCAGGGGAGAAGAACATTATTGGCTGCCCTCGCCCTCATCCTTCCGTCTCCCCTGTTCGCCAGCGGCCTTGTCGACAATGTGAACGGCATCAGCTTCGACGCGGACGGCAAGCTGGTCCGTTTCGACGGGCTGCTGATCGGCGGCGACGGGAAAGTCGAAAAGCTTCTGCAGCGCAAGGACAAACGGCCCGAAAAGCTGGATTTCCGCACAGACGGCAAGGGCCGGACGCTGATGCCGGGCTTCATTGACTCCCATGGCCATGTCATGGCGCTCGGTTTCCAGTCGCTGACGCTGGACCTCAGCAAGGCCGCCTCGCTGGTGGAAGCCCTGGCGATGGTCAAATCCTATGCGGAGCAGAACCCGCAGCGCCGCTGGATCATCGGAACCGGCTGGAACCATGAAGCCTGGGGCATGCGCCGCTTTCCGGCCGCTGCTGATCTGGACGCGGTCGTGCCCGGCACCCCTGTCTGGCTGGAGCGCGTGGACGGCCATGCCGCCTGGGCCAACAGCAAAGCCATGCAACTTGCCGGAGTCACCGCTGCCACCAAGGCCCCGGAAGGCGGTCGCATCGAGATGGAGGCGGGACGCCCGAGCGGCATATTCGTGGATTCGGCCAAATCGCTCGTCGAGAGGATGCTGCCTGCGCCGCTTCCCAAGGAACGCGATCTCGCCTTTTCCAAGGCTCAGCAAAATCTGTTGAGCCAGGGCATCACGGCCATTGCCGACATGGGCACCAGCCTGGACGACTGGCAGGCCTTTCGGCGTGCGGGGGACCGGGGCAATCTGCGCATCCGCATCATCTCCTATGCCGCTGGCATCGATACCATGCTGAGCGCTGCCGGATCCGAACCGACGCCCTGGCTTTATGACGGCCATCTCCGCATGCCGGGCGTCAAATTTTCGCTCGACGGGACGCTGGGCTCGCGCGGGGCATGGCTCAAGGCGCCTTATGGCGATGCCCCCGGACAGACCGGTCTGCCGATGATGACCGGCGCTCAGCTTCGCAACCAGATGAGCCGCGCCGCCATGGACGGTTTTCAGGTGGCGGTTCACGCCATTGGCGACAAGGCGAATGCAGAACTTCTCGACGCCATCGACGAGCTTGCCGAAACCTATAAGGGCGACCGCCGCTGGCGCATCGAACATGCCCAGATTGTCGATTCAGCCGACCTCCCCCGCTTCGCCCGCAACGGCATCATCGCCTCTATGCAGCCGCTTCATGAAGCAAGCGACTGGCGCATGGCGGAAGCGCGGATGGGCAAGGAGCGGCTGGGGGGCGCCTATGCCTGGCGGTCCATGCTGACGAATGGCGTTCCGCTGGCCTTTGGTTCGGACGTGCCAGTGGAGCCCGCCAATGCCCTTGCCGGGATCGCCGTCGCGATGACCAGGGAAGATGACCGGGGCGAGCCTTTTGGCGGCTGGATGCCCGAACAGCGCATCACCCTTGAAGATGGCTTGAAAGCCTACACATTAAGAGGCGCTTATGCCGCTCGCGCGGAGGACCGGCTGGGCTCGCTCCAGCCCGGCCGATATGCGGACTTCCTCCTGCTCGACAGCGACATCAGCATAGCGTCGCCCGCCGAGATCAGGACCGCAAGGATTGAGGAGGTCTGGATCGGCGGAAAGCCGCAATTTGTCCGTGGAGGAAGCCCCGCAAAGCCAAAGGACGAACAGTGACCGCGATCAAGCTCATCACCAAATATGTCGAAAAGCCCTGGGGCCGCACGCAGATACCGGCCATTTTTCCCAATCCCGAAGGGCGCAAGATCGGCGAAATCTGGTTCGATGGCCCGGAGGGGGAGCGCCCGCCGCTGCTCGTCAAATATATCTTCACGAGCGAGAAGCTCTCGATCCAGGTCCACCCCAATGACGCCGAGGGCCGCGAGCGCGGCCTTCCTGGCGGCAAGGAGGAATGCTGGTACATACTGGACGCCGAACCGGATGCGACGCTCGGCATTGGCCTCACCCGCGCCTTGAGCGGAGAGGATCTCAAGGCCGCCGCGCTGGATGGCTCGATCGAGCGGCTGATGGACTGGAAACCGGTAAAGCCCGGCGATTTCTTCTTCATTCCCGCAGGCACTGTCCATGCGATCGGCGCTGGCATCACCTTGGTGGAGGTGCAGCAGAATGTGGACGTCACCTACCGCCTTTATGACTATGGCCGCCCGCGCAAATTGCATCTCGAGGACGGCGTGGCGGTAAGCAAGGCAGAGCCCTATCCCTTCCCGGATCGCAACCTTTCCCTGGGGTCAAGCGCCCAGCTTATGCCCGGCAAGCCCTTCTCCCTGGAGATACGATCGCTGCAGTCCGGCACCCGATTGTCCCTGCCTTCCCCCACATGGTTCATCCCGCTGAGCGGCGCGGGCAAGATCGGCGATCAGCCCTGGCAGGGCAGCGAATGCTGGCTCATCAGGAGCGAGACCGAGTTGAGCGTGGATGAGCAGGCGGACGTGCTGGTCGCGAGGCTTTGAACTAAACCATTGCATGAGGATCAGCCGGCTTGCCCTTGAAAGGAGCAACCTTGATCTCTCCTTCCCTCTT
>DATEFI010000216.1:0-3497 GCA_035280705.1 Rhizorhapis sp.
GCACATCCTGAAGTCGCTGCTCCCGACGCTGGGCCGTGACGACGATGTCGTACCGCGCGTTCGCGGCTTCGGTGTTATCCGAAAACTCGCTCCCCTGGCCCTGTTCCTGCGCCAAGGCAGGCATTGCGCCGACCGCCAGCGCAAGCCAGGCAACCCCGAGCGACAAAGGAAAGATCATCCTGTTCATGGCACCCCTCAAACTTCGTGTTCTGTTTTCTTCACGTCTTCGCTTAGAGAGGGCAGGCTATCTCGCCGGGTCCACTATTGCATGTTTCAGTGCGCCAGAATTTGTCTCAGAGTGCCATCGCCAAAAAAGGATTGAACGATCGGTCTTATAATTGACACAGGCGCGTCGAGCGTGCCGTCAATGCCTGATCTACTTCGACTTCAAGCCTCGAACTCGGTCCTTTCGCTCCCCCGCACCGTCAATCTTGCAACGAACGGAATTGGATCGATTTGAGATCCGGTTGCAAATCAAGCCAGTTCAGACCGACGCGCAGCCCGAGGTGGCCGACCGTATCGGCGCCGAAAGGATTTGGCGAAGTGAGAACTGTCGCCAAATCCAGTCATGAACGCAATCTCCGTTATCGTTAATCGCGGACTTTGGATCAGAAGTTCATACGCGCGCTCGAGCCTGATATCCGTCAACCAAGTCTCGGGCGTCAGGTCCCGCTCTTTGAAAATGCGATAAAGTTGCCGCTTCGATATCCCAAGGTGGGTCGCCATTGCCTGAGGATCGATTCTGTCATCCGTCCTGCCAAGAACCCAATGCTGAAGGGCGGTCAAGTAAGCATTTTCCACTCGGTTTTTGGAAGGCAAATCCTCATATGTCTGGCGAAGAAGGCGTATCGCAATCGCAAGAGCATCAGAGAATGTTCGATCGTCGTTATACTTCGTCGCCTCGATCATGCAGGTCGCTAGTGACAAGAGCATCTTCGATGACTTTTTACTGCTGTCAATTTTACAACTTAGATGGTCCAACCCTATCAGCTCCATTTGCTGGTGCGACAGATGGATTGCGGCAATGCTGCCATATTCAGGAACGGCCAAGGAAGATTGTTCGCTTCCTGATCCGATAATCATGTCACCAGCATAAAGGGCAGCCGTCCTTCCATGCTGTCGAATGACAGAATAGCCTGTCAATTGTACAAGAAAAAAATAATGATCCAGCCAAATCCCCTCACCATCCCTTCGACGAAATTCCATGCGTCGCAAGTTCAAGACACCGACTGGATTGATAGAACAAGGCTGAACGGTCAAATTTCCTGCCGGTTGATTGCCCAATGACACTATCTCGCACAAACCGTAATAGCGGTTCATAGTCTGCGTTATTTTAGAAACGCTAGCATCACAGAACAGGTCAAATTCGCTCATCAGCTTATCCTACCGAACTCGGCCATTAAAATATGTCATCTTAGCGGACCGGGTGCAAGACGTCCGCTCGGTTCAACCTTGCGTTGCCGAAGATTGCGCCTCCATGTCGAGGCAGACGGAGAGCCGCAGCCGTTGAAGGTGCTGCGTTGATGCCGGGATGGATCGATATTTGTTGTTCAGCGCTCGTCGGCAGCTGCTCCAATCAGATGGCGCAACTTGGCCCAGGCGAGATCCTCGCCCGCTCGCAGGCCCCGGTTGAGACCCTGCCCATAAAGCCGGTAGGCTGCCGCAGCCACTTCAGGCGTGGCGCTCGCCGGAAACAGCGTGACGAACTGGCCTTCATCGTCGAGCAGTTCGAACACATCCGCGCTGGAGCATAGGTTGGTGATCGCAATGCGCGCCGGGCCATTCAGTTGTTCGAGGTCGGCGTTGAAACTCTCGACAAACAGCGGATCGAGGATGGGGTCGTTCTCAGTCATGGGGTTTCTCCGAAAAGCGCGGCCGTTTCGTTCAACCGCGCTTTCCCTTCCCCACTCCCTCCATATCGGTTGTCTGCTGCCGGACGATCAACTGGGAGGTTGGAAACGGCGCGGAGCACAATATTGGCAAAACCGATCGCTCACCGCTTGCGAACGAACTCCGCTCTCAGGACCAGCCCCTTGATGCCCTCATATCTGCAGTCGATTTCCTGCGGGTCACCGGTAAGACGGATCGATTTGATGAGCGTGCCACGTTTGAGCGTCTGCCCCGCTCCCTTGACCTCGAGATCCTTGATCAGCGTGACCTGATCGCCGTCGGCAAGGACATTGCCCACCGAATCGCGGACCTCGATCACCCCGATTTGCGCGCGTTTTGCCTCCAGTTCGCTGGCCGGCATCCATTCGCCGCTTTCCTCGTCATAGACATAGTCGTCGTCGTTCATGTGTTTCTCCGTAAGATATTCGGTTCTGGCATTGCACGGCGCTGCCCTGATCGACGGCCCCGGCCTACGGCATGGGCAAGATGACCGCGAACCCAGGGCTGAGAGCGCACGCTACCCTCAGCCGCCGTCCACGATCGATGCGGCGGTGGCGAGCGCCTTCGCATAGTTGGCGGTATAGAGGAGCTTGCCGGAGGACCGGCCCAGGCGCGCGCGCTTGAGCATGGTGAAGGGCTGCGGCCTTACACCGGAGAGGATGACGCAAGCGCCCCCGATACGGGCTTGTTCGACAAATTCCTCCAGCGCCTGCACGCCGCTCGCATCGAGCAGCGGCACAAGACGCATCCGCAGGATGATGACCTTCGGCGGTTCGCCAAGCCGGCGCAGCGTATCGAGCAGTTCGCCTGCCACACCGAAGAAGAAGGGGCCGTTGATCCGGAACACCTCGACGCCCGACGGCAATGCATCGCGCTGGTGCATGTCCTCGCCATCAAGGTCGGGCTCGTTCGTGATGCCCGCATCGACCTCCACCGTCTCGGCCATCCGCGCCATGAACAGGAGCGAGGCCAGCGTCACGCCCACCCCGATCGCGACGGTCAGATCGACCAGCACGGTGAGGCCGAAAGTCAGCAGGAGGACCGCCCGGTCGCTGCCCGGCATCCGCAGCAGCGCGAGGAAACGCTCATACTCGCTCATGCCCCAGGCCACCATGAACAGGATTGCGGCAAGCGCAGCCATCGGCACATAGGCCATGAGATCGGTGGCGAAGAGGATGAAGAGCAGCAAAAAGACCGCGTGCATCATGCCGGCAACGGGGGTTCGTCCACCCGAGCGGATATTGGTTGCCGTTCGCGCGATGGCACCGGTTGCCGGCAGGCCGCCGAACAGCGCGGAACTTACATTGGCGATGCCCTGTCCGATCAGTTCCTGATTGGACCGATGGCGCGTTCCGGCCATGCCATCGGCGACCACGGCCGAGAGCAATGCTTCGATTCCGGCAAGGAAAGCAATGGTGAACGCGGAGGGCAGAACCTCGTTGACCTTGACCAACGAAAAGGCCGGCAGCGCAGGCATCGGCAGCCCCGCCGGGATATGCGGGAAGCGCGAGCCGATGGTATCGACCGGCAATTTCAGCAGCGCGACGACTATGGAAATGGCCACCACGGCGATCAGGAAACCCGGAAGCCGGGGTGCAGCCTTGCGC
>DATEFI010000217.1:0-5300 GCA_035280705.1 Rhizorhapis sp.
CATCCCCGTGAAAGCGGGGATGACGGGTTGCTGCATCAAAGATAGATCCTATCCGCATGGGATCTCTCATCCCCGCTTCACCCGCCGCGCTCTTTGGGCTACTGCCCCTGCATGGGCAAGACATCCGGTAATCATTGCAACCGCCAGGGGCTGAATACCGGATGCTAGCCCTGTCTTCCACAACCATGGCCGTCCTGGGGGCGATTGCGGCCCTTTGGCTGATCGGCGCGGGCGGGGCCATTTACGCCGGCCTGTCGATGCGCCGCCGGGCAGCATTCGCGGCAGAGCAGGCGGACCGGCTGGCGACGCTGCTGGAATCTGCGCCCGCGCTGCCGGTCATGGTGCGGGCTGACGGGCGGATCGACGCGCCCGATCGTCTCGCGGGCTGGCTGGGCCTGGAAAGCGTTCCCAAGTTCATATCGCAACTTACTGAAGTCGAAGGCGGATTGAAGCCGGAGGATGGCCAAGCCCTGGCTCGCGACATCAGTGCGGCGCAAAAGGCTGGCAAGAGTTTCACGCGGCCAGTCAGCGCCCAGGGGTCCTCACGGGCATTGCTGGTGAAGGGGGCTCCCGCCGGACCCGCCCTTTCGGGTCCGGGAGGGGTGATCCTCTGGCTGTTCGATGCAACGGATAGCCAGATCGAAATCGCTGCTCTCACGGAAGAGAAGGACAGGCTCGCCCGCGCCCTGGAATCGCTGGCGGGTGTCATTGAAGCGGCTCCCATGCCGATGTGGCATCGCAGTCCCGATCTTCGCTTGTCCCTCGTCAACTCCGCCTATGTTCAATCGGTGGATGCGAAGGATGCGCAGGATGTCATTCTGAACGGCCTGGAACTGGTTGAGCCTATCGATGGCATCTCGCCGATGGCGGCCGCTGCCACGGCGCTCGAATCCGGCGTGTCCTATGCAAGGCTGGTGCCCGCTACGATCGACGGCGAGCGGCGGATGATGCGAGTCGTCGATGTGCCGCTGGGGGACGCCGGGGTCGCGGGCTATGCCATCGACATGCATGAACTGGAGCAGGCGCGCAGCGAATATAAGCGGCTGGCAGAGGCGCAGCGCGACATGCTGGACCGCCTGTCGGCAGGAGTGGCGCAGTTCGCCGCGGACAGGACGCTGCGCTTCTCCAACCAGCCCTTCCAGCGCCTGTTCGGCCTTCGCACCGAAACCCTGGCGGATGCTCCTGAGTTCGATCGGGTTCTCGATGCCATGCGCGAGGCGGGGCGGCTCCCGGGCAGCCGTGACTTCCCGGCCTGGCGGGCGGAGCGGCGGGACTGGTTCCTCTCGACCCAGTCGGTCGAGGAAAACTGGCTGCTGCCCGATGGCATGCATTTGCGGGTTTTTGCCCAGCCCTTGCCCGACGGTGGGCTGTTGCTGATCTTTGAAGACCGGACAGAGCAGGTTCAGCTTTCCAGCGCCCGCGACACCTTGTTGCGAGTGCGCGCGGCCACTTTCGACAATCTGTTCGAAGCCATTGGCGTCTTTGCCTCTGACGGGCGGCTGCACTTGTGGAACAACCGGTTCAAGAAGATCTGGGGCTTTGAGGAAAAGGTCCTTGCTGAACATCCGCGCGTCGATCAGCTGATGGAAAGAGTCGCCCACAAGCTCTTGAAACCTGATCAAATTGCGGTCGTCCGTGAACTGGTTCGCTCCGCCACGGTGGAACGCAAGCAGCGGGGCGGGCGGGTCGCCTTCGCGGATGGGCAGCATTTCGAGTTCGCGGCCATTCCGCTGCCCGACGGCAACGCCCTTTTCACCATGCTGGACGTGACCGACAGCCGCCGGATCGAGCAAGCCTTGAGGGACCGCAACACCGCGCTGGAAGAGGCCGACCAGATCAAGACAGCCTTCGTGTCGAACATGAGCTACGAACTGCGCACGCCGCTTACCTCCATCGCGGGCTTCACCGAGATGCTGGAGGCTGGCTATGCCGGGGAGCTTCCCGACCAGGCGAGGGAATATGTCGGCGCGATCATGGAAAGCGTGGCTCGCCTCTCGAGCCTGATCGAGAATGTCCTTGACCTTACGCAAGGCGAAGCAGGGGCGCTGCCGTTGCACATGCGGCCAGTTGACCTTGGCGATCTGATCCAGGAGCGGGCCGGACATTACCGGAGCGACGCAGAGGCCAAGGAGATCGAGCTGGCGATCCAGGCCGACAAGAGCCTTGGCGTGGTCTCGGGCGACAGCCAGCGGCTCGGCCAGGCCATCGATCATCTTCTGGCCAACGCCATTCAGTATACCCATGCTGGTGGACGGGTTCTGCTTCATGGGGAAGGGGATCGCCAGTCGGCCCGGATCGTCGTCTCGGACAATGGTCCGGGAATGGACGTCAAGGCGCAGGCGCTGGCGTTCGACCGTTTCAAGCGGGCTGAACAGGCGAAGAAAGGGGAGTCGCTCGGCTTTGGCCTTCCGCTCGCGCGGCAATTGGTGGAGGCGCATGGCGGCACGCTGAACCTGGTGTCGGAGCTTGGCGAGGGAACGGCCATCACCATGGAGTTGCCGCGCGGATGATCATCGGGACTGAAGCGGAGATGCTGGCGCTCGGGGCCAGGTTGGCGCAGGTAGCGGGGCCGGGCGATGCCATCGCGCTGGAAGGAGGGCTGGGGGCCGGAAAGACTACACTGGCCCGCGGCCTGCTCGCGGCGCTCGGACTGGAGGAGGAAGCCCCCAGCCCGAGCTTTGCGATCGTGCAGCCCTATGATCCGCCGCTCGTTCGCTACCCCGTGACTCATGTTGACCTTTACCGGCTGGAGGATTCGGCAGAGATAGAGGAACTGGCGCTCGGCGAACTGCTGCAGGACAGTCTTCTTCTCATCGAATGGCCGGAACGGATGGGCGGCTCGCTGTGGCCTCATAGCCTCATTCTGAGGATCGAAGCGCTTCCTGATGGATCGAGGCGCTTGACAGCAACGGTGCCTGCTGCATGGAAAGAGCGATGGCCATTGAAATGATCCCGCCCGCCGCCGCGCCCGCCTTCCTTGATACCGCCGGATGGGCCGATGCGCGTATCCTTCCGCTTGCGGGAGATGCGTCTTTCCGCCGTTATTTCCGCATCATCGATGATGGGGCCGAGCGGCGTGCCGTGCTGATGGACGCACCCCCGCCGCATGAGGATCCGCGCCCTTTCCTGAAGATAGCGGATCATCTGCTGGGGCAGGGCTTCGCAGCGCCGCAAATCTATGCGCGGGATCTCGATCATGGGCTGGTGTTGCTGGAGGATTTCGGCGACATCCGGGTGCGGGAGTATCTGGAGGCAGCCCCGCATGAGGAGCGTAGCGTTTATGAGCGCGCCGTTTCCCTCCTTGCCGATCTGCACACGCGCCCGGCCGCTGAGCTGCGGCCCTATGACCGTTCCGAATATCAGCGCGAGGCAGGGCTGCTCACCGAATGGTATTGCCCGGCGGCAGGGCTGGACGTCGACGCGGCAGCCTATCGCGCCGCCTGGGATCAGGTGCTGCCGGTCGCCGAAGAGGATGATGCGCCCAAGGTGACGGTCCTGCGCGACTATCATGCCGAGAATATCATGCTGGTTCCCGATCATGAGGCTTCTCATGGGCTGGGCCTGCTCGATTTCCAGGACGCGCTGGTTGGCCACCCGGCCTATGACCTCGTCTCGCTCTTGCAGGATGCGCGCCGCGACGTTCCGCCAGAGCTCGAGGCGGAGATGATCGCCCTCTACAAGCAGCTCGCAAGGCCCGACGGCCAATTCGATGCCGCCTATGCCGTCCTCGGCGCTCAGCGGAACGCAAAGATCATCGGGATCTTCACCAGGCTGTGGAAACGAGACGGAAAGCCCCGTTATCTGTCCTTCCTGCCCCGCATGTGGGACCTGCTCGAAAGGGACCTCAAACATCCGGCCCTGGCGCCGGTCGCCGCCTGGTTCGCGAGCAATGTACCGGCGGCAAAGCGCCATTATGCATTGGCGGAGCATCAGGACGCATGAAGAACGGAATGCCCGTGAAAACCGCGATGCTGATGGCGGCGGGACTTGGCAAGCGTATGCGGCCGCTGACGGCCACCAGGCCAAAGCCGCTGGTAAAGGTGGCTGGCAAGCCGCTGCTCGATCATGCGCTGGATCGCCTTGAGGCGGGCGGGATTCAGAAGACGGTGGTCAATGTCCATTATCTTCCCGACGCGCTCATTGCGCACGTCCGCGCCCGCAAAAGTCCCATGGAACTCGTGATTTCCGACGAGCGGGACAAGCTGCTGGAAACCGGCGGCGGCCTCGTCAAGGCGCTTCCCGTGCTGGGACAAGAGCCGTTCATCTGCGCCAATAGCGACAATATCTGGATCGACGGCCCAGAGGACACGATCGAGATGCTGGGCAGTCACTGGGACGATGAGAAGATGGACGCCCTCCTGCTGCTCGTGCCGCATGCGCGGGCGCATTGCCACAGGGGACCGGGCGACTTTCACATGGACGAACTGGGACGGATCACGCGCCGCCGGTCAGGCCGGCTGGCGCCTTTCGTGTTCACCGGGGTCCAGCTTGTATCGCCACGGCTGCTGCGCGATCCTCCGGCTGAGGCCTTTTCCACAAATCATTTCTGGAATCGGGCCATAGAGGAGGGCCGCCTTTACGGCGTGTCGCATGAAGGTCTGTGGTTCGATATAGGTTCGCCCGGCGCAATCCCTAAGGCCGAAGCCATCATCGCCGGTGGCTAGCGCCGAAAAACCTTCCGTCTTCACCATTCCGGCCCACCGGGCCTTTGCCGACGCCTTGGCAGCGGGCCTGATCGCGCAGCATGGCAAGGATCAGATGGGGCTTGCACGCGGCATCATCCTCGTGCCCACCAACCGTGCCGCCCGGTCCATCAGCGAGGCCTTTGTACGACGGGCAGAAACCGGCTTGCTGCTGCCCCGGCTGGTTCCCATTGGCGATCTCGAACTGGGCGAAAAGCTCGGAAGCGCGCTTGATCCCATAGGAGCGGACGCGGACATTCCGCCCGCCATCCCGCTTATGGAACGCCAGATGATCCTGGCCCGCATGGTGCAGGACGTCCGCGCCGCCGCCGGCCGCCCGGTCGATGCGGGAGAGGCCATGCGGCTGGGCATGGCCCTGGCGCAGACGCTGGACCAGCTTCTGGTGGAGAGGGTCGGACCTGAGAAGCTGAGGGACCTCAATATCTCAGGCGATTTGTCAGAACATTGGCACAGATCACTGGAACTGTTGAATATTCTTCTTGACAGGTGGCCCAGGGAGTTGGCGCTCCGCGGACTGGTGGATGCGGCGGAAAGACGAAACCGGCTGCTTTCCCATATTGCGGCGCGTTGGCGCGATGACCCGCCCTCCGGCTTTGT
>DATEFI010000218.1:0-4339 GCA_035280705.1 Rhizorhapis sp.
CGTTAACGGCTCGGCTGCGGATGTGCGGCGGATCATTGCCGAACATGGTTTCGAGCATGCGGACTACATCCTTTCGGGCCTGCCCTTCTCCACGCTGCCGCGCGGCGTTGGCCCCGCCATTGCGCGCGAGACCGAGGCCGCCTTGCGGCCGGGCGGCGCGTTCCTCGTCTATCAATATTCGCCCAAGGTGCGGAAATTCATCGCCCCCCATTTCAGCGAGATCGACGAGGGTTTTGAATTGTGGAACATCCCGCCCTGCCAGCTCTATTGGGCGTGGAAGGATGCGCCGGCGGAGGAGCTGGCAGCATAAGGATCGGGGCTCGGCAAGCGTTACAGCCGATCGTCAATCGTCATCGACATCCCGCATGTGCGCGGGGAAGTTGAGCCTGCGCGTGACGGTATAGTCCACGACGGACACCATGCCGTAGCTGATCCATCCGAGCAGACGGGTGAACGGTCCCGTCCGGCGGCGGTGCAGTTCTTGCGTGATTTCCTGGCAGTCCTTCACGTCCCTGTCGATGAAAGCGCGAATCTGGTCGGCGAAGGCCGCATTCTTGATCCTCAGCATCAGTTCCAGGTTGATGAACAGGCTGCGCATGTCGAAATTGGCCGATCCGACATAGACGATGTCGTCGACCACGATCAGCTTCATGTGCAGCTTGCACGGCAGGAATTCGTAAATCTTCACCCGGTTGCGGATGAGCCGGGCGTACAGCCAGCGCGCCGCCGCTATAGTGGTCGTATTGTCGGACTTGGAGGCGGTTACGAGCCGCACGTCTCCCCGCATGCCAAGGGCCGTCAACCTTCGCAGCATGCCGCGTGAGGGCGAAAAATAGGCCTGCACCATGTCGCAGCGCGTCCCCCGCTCCAGATCATGCTTCACTGCCTGGGTCCAAGGGCTGAGCCGCACCGGGCCGCCGAGCAGCCAGGTGAGGGTGCCCTCCCTTTTGGGCCAGAAGCGGATCAGGCGGCGCAGCGCGGAATAGCGCTGCTTGGGCGCCATCACCCAGTCCGCCAGCGCGTCGAACCAGCGTTCCGCTTCCGCGACTTGCGGCCCTTCGAGGTAAAGGCCCAGATCGCGCCAGGCATTGTCCTCGGGCGTCCCGAAATAATGTTTCGAGATGTTGAAGCCGCCAGTCAGCATCCGCTTGCCGTCGGCAATGGCGATCTTCTGATGATTGCGGATCAGATAGCGGGTGGAGCGGCGATTGCCGAAGACGCCGAACCGCCCGCCTGCATCCTGAAAGGGCTGGAAGAAGCGAAGATCGGCATTGGAGGAACCGAAGCTGTCGATCATCAGAGTGACCGCAATGCCGCGGTGAAGCGCGTCAAGGAGCCGGTCCATGACCCACTGGCCATAATCGTCGCTCTCGAACATATAGAAATAGAGCTTCAGATAATGGCGGGCGCTGCCGATGAGGTACAGCAGCTCCGAAAGACGCTCCGGCCCGGTGTCGATCAGGTGAAGCCGGTTGCCCTCTATCTCGGCTGATACGCAGGAGGGCCGTGTGGATATGTCGGCGGACATGGAGACAGCATGCCCCTTTTTCGAAAGACTTGCAAAGCCTGCAAGAGTTACGGGGTCGTCCTCGGGTCTGCTTTTCATTGACTCTGGCGGGTGCGGCTGTTAGGCGGACGACTTTCTTTTTCCGGAATTTTTCAAGGAGCCCGCATGGCCCGCGTTACCGTCGAAGATTGCGTCGACAAGGTTACCAACCGTTTTGACCTCGTCCTGCTGGCCGCGCAGCGCGCGCGGGAAATCAGCGGCGGCGCCGAACTTACGCTTGATCGGGACCGCGACAAGAATCCCGTCGTTGCCCTGCGCGAAATCGCCGAGGAAACGGTTCAGCCCGACGATCTTCAGGATTCCCTGATCAGCGGTCTGCAGAAGGTGCAGATCGATGACGACGAGATGCCTGACGAGATCGGTTCGATCGCCCAGTCGGCAGAGGCGCTGCGCCTCACCGCCGCCGCGCCGCCGCGCAACCAGAATATCGGCGGCGACTACGACGCCTGACCTTCAAGAGCTAATAGGGGAGGACAAGGGCTCGGCCGGACGGCCGGGCCCTTATTCTATTTGGGGCAGGGGCCCGTGGCCGGTGACGGTCTCGGACAGATGCCTCTATTGAAAAGGAACCCTGTTTCGGAACCAAAATGACGGTCGCGCCATTTCCCTAGAACTGCTCCATGGGAGAAGTCCCGATGAATAGGCAATGCTTGCTCGCCCTGTGCCTTCCGCTGTTCACCGCCCCCCAGGCCTTTGCGCAGGAGCAGGCACTGCCAGCCGTCGATCCCCGTACAGACAGCGTGACCATTGGGGTGGGTGGGGCCTATGTGCCGAGCTATGAGGGGTCGGACGATTATTCCCTGACACCCGGCGCACTTGTCCGGGGACGGATTTCGGGCATCGCCTTCTTCACCCGCGGCACCAATCTTTTCGTGGACGTCTTCCCTGATCGCGATGAGGACGGGTGGGACATCGAACTTGGACCAGCCGCCAATCTGCGCCTGGACCGGACGGGCGGCATCAAGGATCCGCAGGTAAGGGCGCTTGGCAAGCTGGACGAAGCGTTCGAACTTGGCGGCTGGGCGGGGATTGGCAAGACCGGTGTGTTCACCAGCGCCTATGACAATCTGTCCTTTCGCGTGAGCTATCTTCGTGACCTGGGCAATGTGCACGACAGCTATGTGATCACGCCCAGCCTCGAATATGGAATGCCGCTCAGCCGGACCGCTTATGCGGGCGTGTCGGTGTCTGCCGATTATGTGGGCAAGGGTTATGGCCGAACCTATTTCGGCGTCACGCCAGCCGGCGCGGCGGCGAGCGGTTTGCAGCCCTATAGTATCGGCGACAGCGGCTTCAAGAATGTCCGCCTGGGCGGCTTTTTCATGCACAGCCTGACTGGCGACCTGCTGCGGGGCGGGCTCAGCATTGGTGCAGGCGTCAGCTATTCGCGGCTGCTCGGGAAATATGCCGACAGCCCGGTTGTGGCCGAAGCCGGTGACGCGGATCAGTGGATGGCGGTTGCCGGGCTCGCTTACACCTTCTGAGTTCATGCTGCGCGAGCTGGCTTAATGTCTTTTGCCCTGAGCTTGTCGCGGGCCGATTCTTGCCGGAAAAGCAGTGAGGGGGCTTCGGCAAGCTCAGGGCGAATGCGGCGAGGGGATAGCGGAAGGGCCACCTTCACGGTTTCCATTTCCTTGCCGGACAAAAGCCGGTAGGGGCTGGTCCCATGCAGAATACTCTCCTCGTCATGGCGGGCGGTGCGATTGGCGCGGCTTGCCGGTATCAGCTTGGGCGGCTGATGACGCATGTCATGGGCACCGGCTATCCTTGGGGGACCTTGACGGCGAATGTGCTGGGCGGGCTCGCCATGGGTTTGCTGGCCGGCATATTGGCCCGGTTCGTCGGCGGGGGAGGGCAGATCAGGCTGTTCGTGGCTGTAGGCGTGCTCGGGGGATTTACGACTTTTTCGTCCTTCAGCCTGGAAGTGGTGCTGATGCTTGAGCGCGGACAGATGGCGATGGCGCTCGGCTATATTGCTGCTTCGGTGATCGGCGCGGTCGGCATGATGGCGCTCGGCCTTCTCATGGTGAGGGCCGTGGCATGAGGCCGCCGCGTAAGCCTGCTGCCAAGCCTGCCGCGCCCAAGGGACGGGCAAGGAGCGCTCCCAAGGCCGCCGCTGCCCGCAAGGCCGCTGCACCCAAGTCACCCGCGAAAACGCCACCTGCGAAAACGCCACCGGCGAAAAAGCCACCTGCGAAAAAGTCTGAGAAGGCGGCAGCAAAGCCTGCATTGGTGCAGGATGTGCGGCAATTCCGGGTTCAGGCGGATGATGACGGCATCCGGCTCGACCGCTGGTTCAAGCGCCACCTGCCGGACATCGGGTTCAACCTGGTATCGCGCTGGGCGAGGACCGGGCAGCTTCGCGTGGATGGCGCCCGCGCCACGCCGGGTGACCGGATCGAGGAGGGGCAGGTCATCCGGGTGCCTCCTGCCGAAGCGAAAGCGCCTCCTCCGGTAAAGCGAGTGCGCGTGGTCGATTTGAGCGCCGACGAAATCGCCTTCGCGCAGGAGATGGTAATCCACCGCGATCCGCAGGCGATTGTCGTCAACAAGCCGCCGGGCCTCGCCACGCAGGGCGGGACCAAGACCTCCGAGCATCTGGACGGGCTCCTCGATGCGCTGATCTTTGAGGCGGAGGGGCGGCCAAAGCTGGTTCACCGGCTGGACAAGGACACGTCCGGCGCGCTGGTGCTGGCGCGCACTTCGCGCGCGGCGGCCTTTTTCGCCAAAAGTTTCTCCAGCCGGACGGCGCGGAAAGTCTATTGGGCGATC
>DATEFI010000219.1:0-2843 GCA_035280705.1 Rhizorhapis sp.
GTGAAAGAAAGTGGCGCAATCCATGGACATCCGCCTAGGCCTTACCTTTGACGACGTACTCCTCCAGCCGTGCGAGTCCGACGTCTTGCCGAGCCAGGCAGACACCCGGACGCGAGTGACGAAGGAGATCGGGCTCAACATCCCGATCCTGTCGTCTGCCATGGATACGGTGACTGAAGCCGACATGGCGATCGTCATGGCGCAGCTCGGCGGGCTTGGCGTGCTTCACCGCAATCTGTCGATCGAGGAACAGGCGGATGCGGTGCGGGCCGTGAAACGCTTTGAATCGGGGATGGTCGTCAATCCCATCACCATTGCCCCCGGTCAGACGCTCGCCGAAGCGCAGGCGCTGATGGGACGGCACAGAATCTCCGGCATCCCGGTGGTTGAAAATAGCGGCAAGCTGGTGGGTATCCTTACCCATCGCGATGTCCGCTTCGCCGAAAATCCCGCCCAGCCCGTGCACGAGCTGATGACCAAGGATAATCTTGCCACGGTAAAGCCAGGCGTCAGCCAGGATGAGGCCCGGCGTCTGCTCCATCAGCGGCGGATCGAAAAGCTGCTGGTCGTTGACGACGATTATCATTGCATCGGCCTCATTACCGTCAAGGATATTGAAAAGGCGGTCACCTATCCGCAGGCCACCAAGGATGGTTCCGGCCGGCTGCGCGTGGCGGCGGCGACCACGGTGGGCGACAAGGGACTGGAGCGGACCGAGGCGCTGATCGATGCGGAATGCGACCTGATCGTGGTCGATACCGCCCACGGGCATAGCAGCATGGTTCCCGAGGCGGTCGAGCGGATCAAGAAGATTTCCAACAGCGTCCAGATCATCGCTGGCAATGTGGCGACGGCAGAGGCGGCGCGGGCGCTGATCGACGCGGGCGCTGATGGCGTGAAGATCGGCATCGGACCTGGCTCCATCTGCACGACGCGGGTGGTGGCGGGCGTTGGTGTGCCGCAGCTCACCGCTATTTTGGAGGCAGCGGAAGAGGCAGCGAAATCGGGAATTCCGGTAATCGCGGACGGTGGTCTTCGCACCTCGGGCGATGTCGCCAAGGCGCTGGCGGCGGGAGCGGGCTCGGTGATGATCGGGTCGCTGCTCGCGGGCACGGCCGAAGCGCCGGGCGAGACGTTCCTCTACCAGGGGCGCGCCTACAAGAGCTATCGCGGCATGGGCAGCGTCGGCGCCATGGCGCGCGGGTCCGCCGACCGCTATTTCCAGCAGGACATCAAGGACCAGATGAAGCTGGTTCCCGAAGGCATCGAGGGGCAGGTGCCCTATAAGGGGCCTGCCAAGGACGTCATCCACCAGCTCGTCGGCGGCGTGCGCGCGGCCATGGGCTATACCGGCGCGCGGACCATCGAGGAGCTTCAGAAGCGCGCACGGTTCGTTCGCATCACCAATGCGGGCCTCAGCGAGAGCCATGTGCATGACGTCACGATCACGCGTGAGGCACCCAATTATCCGACACGGTGACGAATTAACATGATTCCATTCGTCCCGAGCGAAGTCGAGGGACGTTGGCTTGGCGGGAAC
The DNA here is from genome assembly GCA_035280705.1 of Rhizorhapis sp. GTDB lineage: Bacteria > Pseudomonadota > Alphaproteobacteria > Sphingomonadales > Sphingomonadaceae > Rhizorhapis. Next base: position 1,541 of record DATEFI010000219.1, read on the forward strand.
GTGTCTCGACTTCGCTCGACACGAACGGGAGGAGGGTTCGTGATAAAATGACGCCCCCCGCTCGGGTCCAGGCCGCCATCGAGCTGCTTGACGGGATCATCCTTGCCGCCCGCGACAACGGCCCTGCTGCCGACACGCTGATCGCGGCTTATTTCAAGGCGCGCCGCTATGCCGGATCGAAGGATCGCCGGGCGGTGCGCGATCTGATCTATGCCGCCATTCGCCGGGCTGGGGAGCCGCCGGAAAGCGGGCGGGCAGCGATGCTTGGGCTTGCTTCGGAGAATGCCGAGCTTGCGGCGCTGTTTGATGGCTCTCCTCATGGACCTTTGCCTCGGGATGAACGAGAGCCGATCGCGTCGGCTGCGGCTGTTCCGTCCTGGCTCCTGCCCTTGATCGCCGCTCCCCTGGACAAGGACGAGCAGGCGGCGCTGCTGGAAAGGGCTCCGCTCGACCTGCGCGTCAACCGGCTGAAGGCTAGCCGCGAGCAAGTGCTGGCTCAACTGCCGGAGGGCGTGCCGACATCCTTGTCCCCCGACGGGGTTCGTCTGCCCGAGGGGACCCCAATCGAGCAAAGCCCGCTTTGGCGCGAGGGCCTGGTAGAGGTGCAGGACGAGGGCAGCCAACTGATCGCCCGCCTTTGCGAGGCACAGCCGGGGCAGACCGTGATCGATCTATGTGCGGGCGCTGGCGGCAAGACGCTCGCGCTGGCCGCCGATATGCAGGGCAGGGGCCGCCTGATTGCATCGGACACGATCCGTAGCCGCCTCGCCCGCCTTGCGCCGCGCGCGGAGAGGGCAGGGGCGTCCTTTATCGAAACCCTGCTGCTCGATCAGGGGCATGAGGCGGGAAGGTTGGAGCCCCTGGCGGCTATGGCGGACTGCGTGCTGGTCGATGCCCCCTGTTCCGGCACCGGCACATGGCGGCGCAATCCGGAAGCGCGGTGGCGGCTCAATCCACTGCGGCTCGAACGGCTGGTTGCAGAGCAGGCCAGGATCATGGATAGTGGCGCCGGTCTGGTGAAACAGGGCGGAACCATGGTCTATGCGGTATGTTCCTTGCTTGACAAGGAAGGACGGGACCAAGTCGACGCGTTCCTTCGTCGCAATCCCGGCTGGGCGGCCGATCTTCCGCGCGATATGCCCGGCCGCCGCTGGGGTGCGGGAATATTGCTGAGTCCGGCGCACGACCGGAGCGACGGCTTTTTCTTCACACGGATGAAAAAGTCATGCTAATAGTCAAGGATCAAGTTCCGGCCAAGGCCGAGACGCTGTTGGAGAAGATTATGCGGTTTACCCCTGCTTCC
>DATEFI010000220.1:0-6403 GCA_035280705.1 Rhizorhapis sp.
GCGCGCTCGCGCAGCACATTGTCGAGCCGTTCCCGCTCGATCACTTGGAAGAACTGGCGGTTGCCCGCGTCCTGCAGGGCCTTCACCAATATGGAGGTCGCCCCCTGGGTCACGGCGCGCGACAAAGTCTGCACATTGTCGGTGGGTTTGAACTGCCCTGTTTGGTCGGTAAAGCCATAGACCGCGACCGCCACTCGCTTGCCGCTCCCTGGCAGTTCCAGCAATTTGTTCTGCGTGGGCGAGGGCTTTGCAAGCTGGGGCTGCTGCCAAGTACCGGGATTATAAGCCGCACAGGCCGAAAGACCAGGCAAGGCAAGCAACATGGGTGCGAGTTTCAGCAGATGCGAACGAAACGGCATCAGCTCGCTCCCTGCAGCAGCGGAACTACAATTTCGCTGACCGAGCCAGAGGCAAGATCTGAAATGGTGAGCGTCACCGAGTCGGCCCCCCGCACGAAGCTGATTTCCTGGTCACCGAACTTGATGAGGCCGCTGTCCTGCGCATTTTCGCCGAAAATCACGTCGGTGATCTGCGAAGCGAGAGAGGAGAGCAGGCGGCTCTGCAAGGTGCGCAGGAACTGCGCGGCCGGATCCGAGCTCGTGGTAGCTGTCGGATCCTTATATTTGTTGATCGCATTGGCTACGCCCAGCAGATGCGATGAATTGAACGGATTGCCGCCAAAGGACGGATTGGCCGGTGTGTAGACCATGTCGGAGGCACGGGCGGCCCCCGCACCCAAAAGGATCGAAGTTGACGCGGCCACAGCCGCGACAGCCAGCCTCTTTGCTGAATTCATCTTATCCCCCCAACGTGCCCGAGAGCACCGAATTGCGATCGCGACCCGCAATTTTCCATGAGACAAGAAACTCGGTCATCCCCTCCAAGTCACCTGCCACGGGCGAGCCCGTCTTCCGGCGGAATTTGATTCCGCCCTAAGTCATGGGTTAACAAATCGTTAAATCTGTTGTTGGCTGGCTAGTACGACCGTCATATATCGATTCGCATCACCAAAATTGGTGATGCAGAACCATTTGCATAGAATTAACGATATTAATGTGGGGGTAAGGGTACTGTTGAGACGGCACTGTCCGGATACGGGACAGTTGTTTTAGCGTCTTCAGTACCCCTGAAGGGGGAATTACGGTGCTGAATTGTGCGGAGAAGCTGCGCGAGGCGGCCTTGGCTTGGCTCGACTCAGGAACGACTGCCCGTCTGATCGTCAACGAAGCTCTGGAAATCAGATGGGCGAACAAGGCGGCCCGGCGCACGCTTGAGAATCACGATTTCCTGGAAGGGCGCGACGGCCTTCTCTGCCTGGCACGCGGCACCGGCATGGCGACGCTGCAGGCCCGAGCGTCGGAAATCGAGGATAATGACGTCCTCGTTCATTCCTTTTCGGAAGACGGGCTTATGGGGCTGGTGATCGTTCTCCGCCGGCTGCCGGCAGCCTCATCCCGCGAGCGCTTATACGGCCTGGAACTGCGCTGGGCCAATGAGGCGGAATCGGCGCAGTATAAGGGCTATTGCAGCTATTTTGGCGTGACCCAGGCTGAAGACCGGGTGCTTCAGCAACTGCTCAAGGGCCATAATGTGGAAAAATGCGCCGCCAATCTGGATATCGCGGTGGATACGGTACGCAGCCACATCCGGCAGCTTTACAGCAAGTTGAGCGTCTCATCCCGTGAGGCGCTTTTCTACGCCATGGCCCCTTTCCGCGTTCAATAGGCCTTGAGCCGGGGCTCGCCTTGGGCCGGATGGGGCGCTAAGGGATCGGCCTTCATGAAGCAGCCGGGGTGGGCCTGAATGACATTCACAAGGCGGTTCTTTCTCTGCTCGGCGCTTTTTGTCGCGGCCTGGGCGGGCCTGGCTTATCTCTTCCACTTCGTTTTCAGCCGCTATTATGCCCTGCCGGAAATCTTCATGGTGCAGCAGGACCGGTTCGTCCTGATCGCGGCAGTGCCGTTCCTGCTGCTGATGACCTTGTTCCGATTTGACGGAAAGCAGGCGAGGCTGTTTCCGCCATCTGCGATGGTTCTGGGCGCTATCCTGCTTTTCGTGCTGATCGGGTGGGCCGGGCATTATGCCGTTTTTGGCGGCTATTCGCTTTCGCGCGACGAGCAGATGGGGGAGTTTGCGACCTTCTATCTTCGTGAAGGCAGGCTGGGCATGCCGGTTCCGCCCGAGTGGCGGGACTATGTGCGGGGCATCAATCCCATTTTCATGAGCGTCTATGGCGGCGATATTGCCTGGATTTCCAACTATCTGCCGGTCCATGCGGCCTTTCGGGCGCTGCTGTCCTATGTCGCGGACCCGGCGCTCACCAGTCCGCTGTTCCTGGGGCTAGGCTATGTCTGCCTCTGGCGGATCGCCTTGCGGCTGTTCCCGGACCGGCCCGATGCAGTGCTGGTGACGCTGCTTCTTGGTTTCTCCTCGACGCAGCTCCTGGTCATGTCGATGACTGCTTATGCCATGTCGGCCCATTTCGGCCTCAACATGCTCTGGCTGGCGCTGTTTTTGAGGGATGATTGGAAGGGGCATGCGGGCGCGGCGCTGGTGGCGTTGCTGGCGGTCGGCTTGCACCAGTTTCACTTTCACCCCATGTTTGCGGCGCCCTTCATCCTGTGGCTGGCGGTGCGCCGCCGCTGGGGGACCGTGGCCTTCTATCTTGTCGCCTATGCGCTGATCGCGATCATCTGGGGCAAGCTCTATCCGGCGCTGCTCGCTGATCTTTATAGCGGAACGAAGCCGCTTCAGGGCGGCAAGCGGATCGACCTGGGGTTCCGCATCTATCACCTCATCACCCATAGGCTGGGCAAGGACATGCTGCCGCTGCTCAACCTTTCCCGGTTCATGGCCTGGAACAATATCTTGTTGCTTCCGCTGGCGCTGCTCGGCGCGATGCAGTTTCGCTGGCGGCGGCTCCTTTCAAGGGACGCAATGATCGTAATGCCGCTCGCCATTGGCTGCGCGATGGGGCTGCTGGTGCTCGTCTATCAGGCGCATGGCTGGGGTTATCGTTATCTCCATGGCCTGATCGGTTCATTCTGTCTGCTGGGCGGGTTCGGATGGGTGCGGCTGTCAGGCACGGAGGGGCGGCTCTCGATGAGGCCGGTCTGGTTGGCAGTGGGATTCGCCCTGCTGTCGGGCGCGTTCCTGACGATGAAGGCGCATGATTTCGTGAAGCCCTATGCCCGCGCCTATCAGCGGGCGAAGAGCGTGGATGCGGATATCGTGCTTGTCGACACGCGGGGCGGGGTGTTCATCCAGGACATCATCCGCGTGGACGATGGCAAGCTCAGCCGTCCGATCTTGATGGACCTCGATTTCGTGCGGAAAGATACGCTAAAGCATTTGTGCGATAGCTATAAGGTGCGGCTCTACGACTGGAGCGACTTCCTGCCGCTTGGCGTGCCGCCTGCCAGGATGAGTCACCGCTTTTCGGTGGGACGGGAAAAGAAGCGGACCTATCTAGAGAGCATTGGCTGCGCGCAGGAGCCGCTCGCCTATACGCGGTGGGATTGGCGTCAAAACTGAAGCGTCACGATTTCGCCAGCCGCTGGAATGAGTGTCGGCAGCCGGTCGAAAGAAACGCCTTCGAGCTGCGCCCGCGCACAGGCAATCGGGCCGCCATGCGTCACGATGGCGATCCGCGGCAGCGGCGGAAGGGAAAGCCATGCAGTCCTGATCCGCTCGAACAGTTCAGCCGTGGTCTCGCCGCCGCCTGGCCGAAAGCTGTCGGGCTCGCTCAGCATCTTGTCCATGGCGCTACCGGTGGCGCGATAGATGGCTTGCCAGCTTTGACCCTCCCAACTGCCGAAATTCCGTTCGCGCCATTGGGGATCGGCAAGCATGGGCGCTCCGATCCGTTCGGCGAGCGAGCGGGTTCGCCGCAAATCCGAGTGTATCACTAGATCAGGCGACCAACGGGCGATCTCCAGCGCCAGAGCCTTCACCATCCGTGTCCCTTCGCGGCTGAAGCCGGGGTCGCACTGGCCGTAGCAGCGCCTTTGCCAGGCGAGCGTCACGGGCGGGTGGCGCACCAGCCAGACGGTCTGCTTCATCCGGCAGCGACAGCGAGGAGAAGAATGAGCTGCCCCACATAGGCGGCAAAGCCAAGGCAATCGCCGGTGGCGCCGCCCAGGCGGGGCATCAGCATGCGGTGCAGCCAGAGCAGAAAGATGGCCGCGCCCGCAAAGGCGCCTGCCAATGCCAGGGGTGTTTTGAAGGCAAGCGGGAGAAGCGCAGGCACGGAAAGCAGCGCCGCCAGCGCCAGCACCGGCCAACGCGTGGAACTGCGCACCTGACCTGCCAGGCCCTCCACCTCCTGCGGCGGAGGGATCAGCGTCATGGTGGCGACGGCAATAAGGCGGCCAAAGCAGGCGGACGCCACAATAGCCCAGACGAGCAGAGAGGATGGCAGGGAGATCAGCAAGGACGCGCGCAGTCCGATCGCCAGGATTAGCCCGACTGCTCCATAGCTGCCGACGCGGCTGTCCTTCAGGATTCGGAGCGTCGACTTGCGGTCATAGCCGCCGCCGAGCGCATCGCAGAAATCGGCGACAGCGTCCTCATGAAAGGCGCCGGTCAGGCGAGCCTCGATGGCAAGCGCGATCAGAACCGCCACGGCGAGCGGCCAGAGCGCATCTGCCCCAACCAGCACGGCGGCCGTAATGCAGCCGATGAGCGTTCCTACCAAGGGAAACCAGATCGGCGAACGCTTGAGGCCATGGGCGATTTCGGCGCCAGGCACGGCATCCAAGGCCTTGACCTGAATGCGCGTCAGGAACTGCAGTGCGAGGAGCGGGGGAACCCACCAGCGTGAGCGGAGCGGCTCCGTCACGGAGCAACATCCGAAAGCAGCGCAACATCGCGGAGCAGCGCCGCCGCTGAGTCGAGCATGGGGAGCGCCAGCAGCGCTCCGGTCCCTTCGCCCAGCCGCAGATCCCACTCAAGCAGGGGAGGAAGCCCAAGCGCGGTGAGGGCCGCGCGATGGCCAGGCTCGGCGGAAAGATGGGCAGCGATCATCTTGCTCTTGCTGCCGGGAACAAGGCGTTCGGCGATAAGGGCGGCGGCGGTTGCGACATAGCCGTCGAGCAGTATGGTCGACCCTTGCCGCGCCGCCTGTGCGAAAAAGCCGGCCATGGCGGCAATCTCGAACCCGCACAGGGCAGCGATGCCGGTCTGGAGCGGAAGGGCGCGGGCTCGCTCAACCGCGCGTTCGACAAGAGCGCTCTTGCGTGAAAGCGTGACCTCGTCCGCTCCAGCCCCGCGCCCGGTGGCGGCCGATGCGTCGATGCCGGCAAGCAGCATGGTAAGGCAAGCGGCGGGCGTTGTGTTTCCGATCCCCATCTCGCCTGCGAGCAAAACCGCAAAACCCTCTGCATGGGCAAGGGACGCCTCTTCCTTGCCAACGGACCAGGCCGCTTCAAACTGCTCGACCGTCATGGCGGCTTCCCGCGACAGATCGGCGGTGCCCGGCGCGATGCGGGCGTCGCGGAAGAAAAAGGGCGGGTCTTTCGCGACGGTGAGGCAGCCTACATCCACCAGCCGCAGGTCCGCTTCCTGTGCGCGCGCAAGCGCCGAGCTGGAGGATCGCCTCGCGCAGATGAGGCCGATCATGGCGCCCGTGACTTCGGACGGCCAGGCAGTGACGCCGCTTGCGGCCACACCATGATCGCCAGCGAAAAGCACAATCCGGCGCGGGCGAGTGACGGGCGACAGGCTTTGCTGGATCACGGCCAGGCGAGCAGCAAGGCTTTCAAGCCGGCCGAGGCTCCCCCTTGGCTTGGCGAGGGCGTCAAGCCGGGCCTGGGCGGTTTCAAGAGTGATGATCATCGCGTGAACCGTGTATTTTGAGGATTGATCCGCGCCTGCCAGCCAAGCCTCTCCAGTTCCGGCTCGCCCTCTTCGCTGGAGGGGTAGCCGACGCACATATAACCGATGAATCTCCAGGACGAAGGGACTTTGAGGAGCCGCACGATCTCCTGGGGATCGAGGATCGACACCCAGCCAAGGCCGATGCCCCGGGCACGGGCCGCAAGCCAGAAGGTGTAGATGGCAGTGACGGTGGAATAATGGAGCGTCTCCGGCATCGTTCGGCGGCCAAGGCCATGTCCTTCGGCAGCGGCGCTATCGCTGAAGACGGCGATATGTTCCGGTGCTTCGTCAAGGCCGTGGAGTTTCAGCGCCGCATAGGCGGTGCGGCGTGTGCCTTCATATTCTTCCCGGGCGCTCGCATTTTCCGATTCGACATGCGCTGTGACCGCCTGCCGGATGTGGGGCGAGACAACACGAACGAAGCGCCAGGGCTGCGAATTGCCGACCGAAGGCGCAAGGCAGGCACGATCGAGCAGGCTGTTCAGCAGGTCCTGATCTATGGGCCGCGGATCGAAATGCCGCACAT
>DATEFI010000221.1:0-6250 GCA_035280705.1 Rhizorhapis sp.
TCATATTTGCTGGCCGCCTTCATGACGTCGCGGGGGGTCAAATAGTCCAGGGGAACCGCGCATCCCCCAGCCGCCCAGGTAGAAAGCAACTGATTCTGCCCATAATCGAAGCTGAGCGGCAGCAGGCAGAGCGTGCGGTCCTGCGGGCCAAGGCGCAGATAATGCGCTACCGAGACCGCTCCCAGCCAAAGATTGGCATGGCTGAGCATCACTCCCTTGGGCCGCCCCGTCGATCCGCTGGTATAAAGGATGGCAGCGAGGTCGTCCGGGTCCGCCGAAGAAGGCGGCAGAAAATCCTGCCAGCCCTCAATGGCCGCTTCGCCCTCGCCTTCGGCGGCAAGGTCGCATCCTTGGGGCACATTTCCGGTCTCCAGCGTGTCCAGCCGTGACTTTGTGCCTATCAGCAGCCTTGCCCCGCTATCGGCCAGGATATGCGCCACCTGCATATGCTTGAGCAGGGGATTGACCGGCACATGCACCAGCCCCGCGCGGGCGCAGGCCAGCGGCATCAGGCAGGCGAGCCGGGTCTTGCCCATCCAGCTTGCCACCCGCGCGCCGGTTTGGGGGACGGCCTGCGCCAGCCAGGCGGCCAGCCGGCCCACAGCCGCGTCCAGCTCTGCATAGCTGAGGGTGCCGAAACGCCCTTCAAGCGCAATGGCGTCCGCTGTCCCTTCGCGGCACAGATGATCGATGGGTTGCGGTTCTGAATCCATTGACGTCATGATCCGCTTTTTGTTATATCCTCCCCCGAAATAACAAGGGAGAAAGCGCTTTGTGGGTCAAAGGGGAATATCATGACGATTTCGCCGACGTCCGGAAAGCATCGCGCGACAGTTTAAACCGGCAAAATCAGCGGCACCTTTTCGACCGGATAGACTGGATCGAAAAGCTCTACCACTACTGCTTTTCCGGCTATCCGCCTCTCTACGTCCGCGCCCGCGCAGAGGGAGCCGAAGCGTGGCTCTTCCTCTATCATCGACGCACGGGCGAATATCATTCGCTTGCCAATTGGTATAATTTCTCCTTTCGCCCGGTTTTCACAGGAAATCCTGACGACAGGACGCGGCTGGCGCTATTGAAGGCGATGGCCCGGCGGCTGCGCGGACGGGCGGCCCATATCGTCCTGCGTCCGGTTCCCGACGAGAACGATCTCATCCGCCTCATCACCCGCGCATTCCGTTCCGCTGGTTGGATCGCCGTGGCGCAGCCTGTAGATATCAATCATTATCTGAACCTCGGCGACCGCGACTTCGACAATTATTGGTATATCCGCCCTGGCGCGCTTCGCAGCACCGTTGACCGCAAGGCAGCAAAGTTTCCCGTCGACATCCAGATCCACAGCCACTTCTCCCCCGATATTTGGGGAGAATATGAGGAAGTCTACGAACATAGCTGGAAACCGGAGGAAGGCAGCCTCGCCTTCCTTCGCGCCATTGCCGAGCAGGAGGGCGAGGCGGGCAACCTCCGCATCGGCATCGCACGAAGCAATGACAAGGCTGTGGCCGCCCAGTTCTGGACCGTCGACAATGGGATCGCCCTGATCCACAAGCTGGCGCATCGGGAGGATTCCGCCGCCGGATCCCCCGGAACGCTGCTCAGCCACGCGATGTTCCGCCAGGCGATCGACATCGACAAGGTCCACCGCATCGACTTCGGCACGGGCGATGACAGCTATAAGCGGGACTGGATGGAGGAGGAACGTCCGCTCTACCAGATCGACTTTTACAACCTGCGCCGTCCGGCAAGCTGGTTTCCCGCACTTAAAAGCTGCATTTCCGCCCTTGTCCGCTCCCGCAAGAAATAATAGGGGGAAGCCCCGAAGAATAGGACCAACCTGGGGGAATAGATGCACGAAGGCGTGGACATCGTCGAGCATACGGTACGTTCCGTACTGCATGACGTGCTTGGCATCTCGGAAGACAGGCTGACGCTTTTCGACGAAACCACTCCCCTTTTCGGTGCTTTGCCGGAACTGGATTCTATGGCGGTCGCTGGCCTTCTCACCGAGCTTGAAGACAGGCTTGGCATTGTCATTGAGGATGAGGATGTCGATGGCGAAACCTTTGAAACGCTCGGCAGCCTGATCCGCTTTGCCACGGACAAGGCGCTGGGGTGATCTGCCAGTACAGCTTTTCCGGCTATAGCGAGCAATATGTGCACCTTGGCCGGAAACATCCGCGCCAGATCCTGATCATCCCGCCTTTTTTTGAAGAAATGAACCGCACGCGACGGCTCTTGCTGGGAGCGATGCGGACGCTGGATGAAGCACGAATCGGAACGATCCTGCCGGACCTTCCGGGACAGAATGAAAGCCTGGTGCCCGACGGCGAGATCAGCATTGGCATTTGGCGCGCAGCGTTGGAGCGGCTCACGGCACAGTCAGGTGTGATTATCGACATGATTGCCGCCTTCCGGTCCGGAGCCATCCTGGACGACGCCGTGGACTGCTCTCGCCATTGGCGTTTTGCGCCAGAGGATGGTCCGGGCTTGCTGCGTCAGCTAGTGCGCACGCGCCTCGCCGCCGACCGGGAAGCCGGAATAGCCAGCAGCAAGACCACCCTGCTCACCGAGGCTCGGCAACAAGGCATGCTGTTCGCGGGCTGGGAAATACCTTTTATGATGATCCAGGAGTTGGAGGCCAGCGGCCTGCCCGCCCATGACGAGGTCAGGACTGTCCTGCTTGAGGGCAGCAGCGCCCCTGCCGATGCCTATGTGAGCGGCAAGCCGCTGTGGCGGCAAAGCGAGCCGCAGGAAGATCATTGGCTGGCGCAACAGATCGCCGCAGACCTCGCCGCCTGGATAGGCAGATGAGACAGCATGTCCAGTTTTCCTGCCGGGGATTCGAACTCGCCGGCAGTGTCGACGATGGCCGCTCGGCGACAGGCTTGCTGGTCGTTTCGGGGGGCAATGAACTTCGTGCCGGGGCTCATCGCGGCATGGCGAAGCTTGCCGCCCGCCTTTCGCGGGACGGATTTCCCGTTTTCCGCTTCGACCGCCGCGGAGTAGGCGACAGTGAGGGCGAAAATGGAGGATTTCTGTCCTCCAGCCCGGACATTGCAGCAGCGCTAAAAGCTTTCCGGCAGGCTTGTCCCAGGCTGGAACGCGTGGTTGCGCTTGGCAATTGCGATGCAGCGACGGCGCTTGCCCTGCACCATGATCCTGAGCACATTGCGGCGTTGCTCCTCGCCAATCCCTGGGTGATAGAGAATGGCGACGGCATGCCCTCTGCCGCCGCCATCCGCCGCCGCTATTGGGAACGCCTTCGCAATCCACGCAAGCTATGGGAATTGGCGACGGGACGTATCGATCATGCAAGGCTGTTGCAGGGGATAAAGGCCGCGCGCGGCAATGGAGAGGAAAGCCCGCTAGCCCGGGAAATGGCTCGCGCTCTTTGTGAAAGCAGGCTGCCGATAACATTCATTCTTGCCGAGCGGGACAATACGTCCATGGCCTTTCAAGAGGCATGGAACCGCCCTTCGTTCAAGCCCCTCCATGGCGGCGGCAGGATCCGCACCGTCAGGATCCCGACTGCGTCTCACAGCTTCGCCGGGAGGGAAGACGCCGAAGCCCTCTACCGCGCGGTACGGAATATGCTGCACCACATTTCAATGGGTTGAGCGAATGGTTGGGATTACGGGGCGGGCAGTCCATTTTCCCTCTCTCAGGAGAGGATATGGAGGCGGGCTGCGTGCAGCTTGGCCGGAGTTGGTGAGGGGTTGTGCCCCATCAGTAGCGTCGGAACCCCTCACCCAACCGCGACTAAGTCCGACTGCATCGGCCTAAGTCTGCGTATCCCTCTCCCTCTGGAGAGGGCACAAAGGGCAGCGATCCAAAAGGCTGTCATTCCCCAGAAAGAAATCGCCCTACCCGGCCTTGGCCTTCGTCTTCGCCGGCGCCTTCCTTGCCGCGCTTTTCTTCGCCGCTGCCTTCTTCTTGCCCTTGGCAGGCGCCTTCGCCGCCCGCTCGTCGATCAGCTGAGCAGCCTCCTCAAGGGTCAGGCTGTCCTTATCCACGGTCTTGGGAAGCGTCGCATTGGTGGTGCCGTCGGTCACATAGGCGCCATAGCGCCCGTCCATCAGCTTGATCGCAGCACCGGTGAGAGGATGCTCGCCCAAAGCCTTTAGCGGCTCGCGGCTTGCGCCGCCACTCGCGCGGCCCCCTCGGCTAGCGGCGTCAGCGAGCTTCGCTACGGCGGCGTTCATGCCGGTATCGAACACCTCTGCCGTGCCCGATAGCCGGGCATATTTGCCGTCATGGGCAAGATATGGACCATAACGGCCAATGCTGGCGGTGATCGGCTTTCCGGTTTCGGGATGATCGCCAATGGTTCGCGGCAGGCTCAGCAGCTTGACCGCCCAATCGAGGCCAAAATCCTCACCCGGAATGTCGCGGGGAATAGAGGCGCGAGCCGCCTCCTTGCCGCTTCCCATCTCGATATAGGGTCCAAAGCGCCCGGATTTCCGAACGATGTCCTGCCTGGTTTCGGGATGCTGTCCCAATATTTCGGGCTGATCGCTTTCGCCATTGCCTTCATTGCCGCCCGGCTGCCCGAATTTGCGCGTATATTTGCACTCGGGATAGTTGGAGCAAGCGATGAACGCACCAAAGCGCCCGCCGCGCAGCGACAACTTGCCTTCGCCACACATCGGGCAGGCGCGGGGGTCGCTGCCGTCCCCCCGGTCGGGAAAGAGCATGGGCGCCAGGAACTTGTCCAGCTCGGCGGTAACTTCGGAGGGCTTTTGCTCCATCACCTCGGACGTCTTGGGCTTGAAATCCAGCCAGAACGCCTCAAGCACCTTTTGCCACTGCGCCCGGCCCCCGCTGACCTCGTCCAGCTCATCCTCAAGCGCCGCCGTGAAGTCATAGGACACATAACGTTCAAAGAAGCGTTCCAGGAATGCGGTCACCAGCCGACCGCTCTCCTCCGCAAAGAAGCGGTTCTTTTCGATGCGAACATAGTTGCGGTCCTTCAACGTCTGCAGCGTCGAGGCATAGGTGGAAGGACGGCCGATCCCCAGCTCTTCCAGCTTCTTGACGAGACTAGCCTCACTGTAGCGCGGCGGCGGCTGAGTGAAATGCTGTTCGGCGGAAACGGCCTTCTTGGCGGGCGCATCGCCCTCCTTCATGCGGGGAAGGAGCTTGCCGCCTTCCTCGTCGCTATCATCGACGCCTTCCTCATAAAGCGTCAGAAAGCCTGGGAAGATGACGACCTGGCCGGTGGCGCGAAGACCTGTCCGTCCAGTGCCATCCCGCAACTCCACCGTCGTGCGCTCAAGACGCGCCGACGCCATCTGGCTCGCAAGAGCCCGCTTGAAGATCAGGTCGTAAAGCTTTGAATGATCGCCCGAACCCAATCGCTCCCGGTTAAAATCCGTCGGGCGGATAGCTTCGTGCGCCTCCTGTGCATTTTTTGCCTTGGTTTGATATTGGCGCGGCTTTTCCGGCAGGTATGAACCGTCATAGCGGTCGGCAATCGCCTTGCGCGCGGCGGAGATGGCGCTGCCGTCCATCTGGACGCCGTCCGTACGCATGTAGGTGATGGCCCCATCCTCATAGAGCTGCTGCGCTATCCGCATGGTATGACTGGCGGAAAAGCCCAGCTTGCGCGCCGCCTCCTGCTGCAAGGTGGAGGTGGTGAAGGGCGGCGGCGGATTGCGGGTGAGAGGCTTTGTCTCAACGCTTTCCACCTTGAACTGCGCAGCTTCGACATCGGCCTTGGCGGCCTCTGCATCGCCCCGCTGGCCGAGCGTCAGCTTCTCGACCTTTTCGCCCTTCCAACGGACAAGGCGCGCGGTGAAGCCTTGGCCGCCCTGCTCCATTTCAGCCGAAACGGACCAATATTCCTGCGGCTTGAAGCTTTCGATCTCCCGCTCGCGGTCAACGACCAAGCGAAGAGCCACGGACTGCACACGGCCAGCCGACTTGGCGCCGGGAAGTTTGCGCCACAGCACCGGAGAAAGCGTAAAGCCGACCAGATAATCCAGAGCCCGCCGGGCGCGGTAGGCATCGATCAAATCTTCATCCAACCCGCGCGGCTGCGCCATTGCCTGGGTTACGGCATCCTTGGTGATGGCGTTGAAAGTGACCCGGTCGACTTTTTGAGGCAGCACCTTTTTCTTTTTCAACACCTCCTGCACATGCCAGCTTATCGCTTCGCCTTCCCGATCAGGGTCGGTGGCGAGAATCAGGCGGTCGGCCTTCTTGGCCTCATCGCTGATGGCCTTTAGCTGCTTGCCCTTGTCCGCATAAT
>DATEFI010000222.1:0-2282 GCA_035280705.1 Rhizorhapis sp.
AGTTCCCATTTGTCCAACGGAACGTCCGGCCGAATGCCAAGGTCGAGGACCGGGAAATTATGAACCTCACGCTGGCCCGGCGGCAGCCGATTCGTCGAGCGGACTGCAGGCCTGGCTTGGCCAGCCATCTTCGCCGCCCAACGTTCCTTGGCTGCGATGTAGGCCTCTTTCATTACGCCGCAGCCTTGTCGTGCGTGTAAGCAAGGTCTATGGCCGGGTCGATTCCCCAACGCTTTGCGATGAGCTGCAGGTCGTTCGAGACGCCCCAGCGGTCGGCGATGGCTTCGCCGGTGTGCGAAGCGCTGGCGCCCTTGAGGTCCATGCAGCCCTTGTTGTCACCGATATAAGCGATGCGCTCGCGGTCTTCCTCGGAGAGCCGCGCTTCTGGAAGGGAAGCGAGCTCATCCACTTTGGTTTCAATGGATTTACCGCCGATTTCCTGGATCAAGGTGGGGATAACGCTTTTCACACCGGGGAAGGATAGATTCCAGAGGCATGCCAGTTGGAGCATGGTCACACCGTACTTTTCTGCGACGCCGCGCATCTGGTCCAGTTTCTTGTTCCCAGCCTCTACCCAGCCGGCGGGCCGGAACGCGCGATGGTCCTGCTGCCCGAACTTGTGGCCCGGCTTGACGTCATCATGGAACAATCCGCCGTGATCGACCACGCGCGTGATGATGTTCACATCGTGCTTCACGGCCGCCGGCAGGCAGAGCGCACCGGGCCAGGGTTCGAGCGGGTTCAGGATGATCATCGCCCAATCCAACAAGGGACCGAACCGTTCCATGCACAGAATGACGTCGAGCGTGTAGCCGTTGGCGGGCCCGGGCGCGACGCCGAGGCGGGCCGTCAGCTTTGCATCCTTCAACTTGTCCATGCCGTTCCAGACCGCGTCGCTGCCGTAGCCAATGGAATCGGGGTTATGAAGCAGCAGGAGATCAAAGTGATCCGTTTTGCAACGTTCGAGGGACCTTTCGGTCGCCATTCGAACGTATCCCGCAAAGTCCTTCGGCGGACGCAAAGCGGAATTCGTAAACCGCGGGTAACCTTTGGAACCTTCACGCTTTCCCGAGTAAAAGTCGTGGCCAATCGCCCCGACCAGGCAGTAGGAATCGCGCGGCAAACCGGCCAGCGCGCGACCCATCATCTCGTCCGCGGCGCCGTTACCGTAGACATCGGCAGTCATGAAGGTGCGAACGCCGGATTTGTAAGCATGCTGAATGACGTTAATGAACCGCTCTTCGGAGAGCGGTTCGCCGAAATGCATGAAGCGTCCGCCACTCCACGCGCCGTAGGCTGTCCTCGTTACATCCATATCAAATAGCCATAAAACCGTATCATACGACCCGAGGCAACGCTTCTATTGCGCTTTTCGAGTCGATTCCTGCAATGGGTTGCCTACGCTATGAGCATGTTCAAACCAGCCGATTTGTTTGACCTGAAGCAGACGGAGCACGCCGCGCTCTTTAATGGCTGCGAATACGCCTGGGATGCCTTGAAAAGGCTGAAGGATTACATCAAAGCTACCCTGAAGCCGGCCTTGCGCAATAAATGTGAGGGCACAGCCTTCATCGGCGACGACGTTTTCATTGGCGAAGGCACCACGGTTGAGGATGGGGCGATGATCAAAGGCCCGGCGATCATTGGTCGAAATTGCGAGATCCGTCATAACGCATACATCCGTGACAACGTAATCGTGGGGGACAATTGCGTGGTCGGCAACGCTTGCGAACTCAAGAACACGCTTCTGTTCAACGACGCGAAGGTTCCGCATTTCAGCTATGTTGGCGACTCCATCTTCGGCCACGGGGCGCATCTGGGAGCGGGTGTGAAAATATCGAACATCAAGCTGGTCCCGGGCAATGTGATGGTCGAGAAGGACGGCACGCCCTTTGATACTGGCTTACGCAAATTCGGGGCCCTGCTCGGCGATGGTGCCGAGGTGGGATGCAACTCGGTTCTCAATCCCGGCAGCATCATTGGTCGGCGCGCGATCATTTATCCCTGCACCAACTGGCGCGGTATCCTCCCAGCCAATATGATCGCGAAAAATAAGGCCCCCGTGGAAGTTGTCGTGCTCAAGCCACGCGGAGCGTGATATTGTAGGCCTGCGTAGTCGCTCATCAGCGCATAACCATGATCAGCATCATCGAAGCCCAACCTGCCGCCACGGGGCCTGACCTTGTCGCGCAAGTGGAGGAGATTTTTTCGCCCACGGGCATTCTTTCGAAAGCGAAGAACTTCGAGTATCGCCCGGAGCAGCAGCAAATGGCTGTCGCGGT
>DATEFI010000223.1:0-2144 GCA_035280705.1 Rhizorhapis sp.
CTGGCGGCGAAGGTCATCCCATTGCCTGTGCATTCCGGGGCATGTTTTTCCGCCTCGGGGTCCTGTTCAGCGCGCGGATGTTGCACAGCGGCCTTCCAATTACAAGCCGGGAGCGGTCAAGCGACTCTCCTGCGCCGTGGCCGTCGGCGTGTAGAGGGACGTATAGGCGTCAAGTTCCCCCACGGCAGCCGCGACATCGACGGTCGACACCTCGCCTGCCAGGCGGTCGATGGCCGCCAGCCCGGCATGATGCGCAAGCAGCGTCGCTATATAGGGATAGCCATGGGAAAGGCCGCAAATGCGCGCCCGCGCGTCGCCGCTGAAGCGAAGTCCGCTTTCGTCCGCGCCAATGCTGATGATCTCATCGACTTCCGCGACGGTCATGCGGGGCAACTCCAGGCTCAGCACGTTGCGCCTGATGGAAGGCACATGCTCGACAAGCTCGGAAAAATTCGCCGCCACGCCCGCCACGACAAGCTGCACCCGGGCACAGCGATCGGAGAGATTCTTGATGAGCTCCGCCACGGCGCGCCGGAACTCCCGCGATGTCGCGCGATCGAACTCGTCCAGCATCACGATTACCCGCAGGCCCGAAACGGCGGCCAGCAGCTCCGTCGCCATGCGTGGCGAAAGCTGCGCACCGGCTGGAACCATGTCCAGCAGCGTCGCCCCCGCCTCCACGTCCACGGGGGCAGTTCCGCCATGATATATCCGGGAAATCTGGGAAAGCACGGAGCGGAACAGTTCGTCAAACGAGGTTGCTGCGTCGCAGCTCTCGTACAGAACCAGATATCCTGCCTCCCGCGCAGTCTCCGCCAGCACGTGGAGCAGCGAAGTCTTGCCGATGCCCCTGTCGCCATAGACGATCGCGTGGAGGCGCTGGTCTTCGATACCGCTTACCAGACGCCGAAGCATCTCGCTCCTGCCTGCAAAACATTGCCTCCGAATGACCGGCTGGGCCGGCGTGAAGGCATCACGGAATCTGCTCCGGATCTGATCGAACGGATCACCTGCCTTTGGCCCAAGCTGATCCCGGGCGCCGCGCCGGAAATGCGGCAGATGGCGAACGGCTTCCAATGAGCGCCCGCTTTCCGGCCGGGATACAGCTTGTTCGGCCGGAAACATATCTGTTTCCACGCTGCACGGCTTTCGGCTTCGAAGTTTGAACCAGTACAAACCTTATCTCCTCGGACAGGCGGCCTCTAAGCTTGTCATTTGGGGGATGAAAGAGGACGTCGCCCCTGCGCAGGCAGGGACGACGGTCAGAGCTTGAATCGGCTTTGAAACACCATCGTCCAGCCTCATCTCTCGCGCCCTGCCACAAAGGGCTTCAACACCATCCACACATAGCCGAGCGTCACAGCCAGCACCGCCAGCGCCGCCGCGTCATGTCCTTCATTGCCAAGATAGTTCACCACCGCGCAGCCTATGCTCGGCGGCAGATAGTGCAAGATGCTGTCGACCTCCGGCCCGTCATCTGTGGACCGCTGCAGGAAAAGGACGATCAGCCCCGCGAAGAGGGCGATGGTCATCCAGTCATAGATTGTGCTCATTTGAGGGCCTCATCGCATTGCCAGCGGCGTGCGAAGAAAAGCCGTCAATCAGCCCGGCATTGCAAGGCAATCAATATGCATTTCGGTGTATGATCACCCTCACGGTCAGCAGGATGATGTATATATCCCGCCAGAGCGTCCAACCGCTCAGATATTCAAGGTCCGCTTCCAACCGGTTGGTGAGATCGCTGTGATGCACGGTCGACCCGCGATAGCCGCGTACCTGCGCGAGGCCGGTCAGGCCCGGCTTGGTGGCGTGGCGATACCAGTAGCGCAGGTCCACATCCCAGAACAGCGCCCCGCCGGCGCGTGAACCAAGCGCATGCGGACGCGGGCCAACCAGGCTCATCTCACCGCGCAGCACATTCCAAAGCTGCGGCAGTTCATCGATGCTGGTGCGGCGGATGAACTGACCCACGCGGGTGATGCGATCATCGTCCCGCTCCGTCGAACGGTCGCCATTCTCGTCGCATTTCTCTGCCCGCATGCTGCGGAACTTGTACACCAGGAACAGCCGGTTGCCTCGGCCCAGCCGCTCCTGCTTGAAAAAGACGCCGCCCCTGCTTTCGAGCTTGATGGCGATCGCCACGA
>DATEFI010000224.1:0-2311 GCA_035280705.1 Rhizorhapis sp.
CCATGTCTCCCTCCTGCAGCCTTATACCACTTATATCCGATAACTCCGCTTGACTTTTGCCATCATAAAGTCTTCCATGGAAGGAACATCCAAAGCGCGGGTCGTGAAACCCGCCGACATGGAGAGGCAATGTTCAATACACCCATCAACCGCTGGTGGACCGTCGTCGCGGGTGCACTGGGCAACGCCGTGGGAACCGGTGTGGTCGCCAGCTATGTTCTGGGCGTGTTCGTCAAGAATATCTCCGAAGATTTCGGCTGGGAACGCAGCTATGCGACAGCCGGGATCAGCTGTCTTTTCATTGTGTCCGGCTTCGGCAGCCTTGTTCTGGGATCGCTGATGACTCGCTGGTCGATCCGCGCCATCACGATTCTGTTCGTTGCCCTCTTTTCCCTGTCGATCATCGCCGTGGGCATCATGCCCAAGTCGTTCCTGCTGTTCTGCCTGATCTTTTCGTCCATCGGCTTTTTCGGCGCCGCCGCCACGGCCATGCCCTATGCGGTCGCGATCTCCCGACAGTTCGACAGCAATCGCGGGATCGCGTTGGCCATCATGGTCAGCGGTGCCGGGGTGGGCGCGTTGCTGCTCCCCAGCCTGGCCAACTGGCTGATGGAAAGTTACGGCTGGCGCGTGGGCTATGCCGGCATAGGCGTCATCGTTGGCGTCGTCGCGCTTGCAGGACTTGTCTTCTTCTTCAGGACGCCGCCGCTGGAGGCGCCGGCCCCTTCCGCGACGACCATGTTCAGCCTCAAGCATATCTTCACGTCCAGCCGCACCTTCTGGCTGATCGCACTTTCCATCCTGGGCATCTCCATCGCCCTGGTCGGGCTCATCACCAATTTCGTGCCGATCCTGACCGATCGCGGCATCAGCCCCGCCAAGGCCGCGTCCGTCGTCGGCCTGCTGGGCGCAGCCTCCTGGATAAGCCGCCTCGCCGTCGGCCTGCTGCTTGACCGCGTTCATGCCAAATATGTGGGCGCCGGCATCTTCCTGCTCGCAGCCCTGGGCATCGTGACGGCGGCAGTCAGCGGTCACGGATTGGGCATCTATCTGGCGGCCGTGTTCCTTGGCCTGGGCATCGGCGCGGAAGCGGACCTCATCACCTTCACGATGAGCCGCTATTTCCCGCCCCACGCGCTGTCGCGCGCGCTGGGAGCGGTGTGGATATTCTGGGCTTGGGGCAATGGCCTGGGCGTGTTCGTCGCCAGCCTGTCCTATGACCTGACGGGAAGCTACAATCTGGCCTTCCTTCTTTTTGCAGTTCTCGCTCTGTTGAGCTGCGTCATCATCCTGCAGCTGGGGACCTATGTTTTTCCTGCCAGCGGGCATGAACAACGCCGTCAAGTCAGATCCAAGAAAACGGAAGCGGCAATTCTCTGAATATAGGGCGTCGGTTTCTTTCGGCCTATGAATTCGAGAGGTTTGACAACCATGTGCACTGAAACGCAACTCGATATAACGACATGGACAAGGGGAGAAGACATGGAAAACCATATCATAAGACACACTGCTTCGTTGATGGCAATCGCCTGCTGTTCTCTGGCTCTGGCAACGCCGGCGGCAGCGCAGGAGGCCCCCACCGTCCCGGCGGCGCAAAGCGCGCAGGGCGACAATGTCGGTCTGGAGGACATCATCGTCACGGCACAGCGCCGCAATGAATCCGCCCAGGACGTGCCCATCGCCGTCGCGGCGTTCAGCGGCGAGCAGCTCGCCAAGGTCGGTCTTACATCCTCCGCCGACCTGGTCACCGTCATTCCGGGCCTCACCATCAATCCGACCGGCGCGCGCTCGCCCATCTTCCTGCGGGGCGTGGGCAATAACGGCACCAGCACCTCACCATCGGTCCTGACCTTCATCGACGGCGTGTATCAGCCGTTCGACAGCACCGGCTCCGACTACAGCAACATACAGAGCATCGAAGTCGCCAAGGGCCCGCAGGGCACGCTGTTCGGCCGCAATGCGACGGGCGGCGTCATCCAGATCAGGACGAAGAACCCCTTCGACTGGCAGGGCGTCGACGCGCAGGTCGGCTACGCCAATTACAACGAACTCTCCGCCCGCGTCTATGCCGCAGCGGAGCTGGGCGATGGCGTGGCGGCGGATGTTGCGGGCTTCTACGTCAACCAGGACGACGGCTGGGGCACCAATGTCGCGACAGGCAATGACAGCTATACCGCGAAGCGCTGGGGCGTGCGCGGCAAGCTCGCCTTCGAGACGGGCGACACGCTGAAGGTTACGTTGACCGGCGACTATACCGACCGGCGCGGCCAGCAAGGCCTGGGCATCTCGCCCAGCACGCTGAACGGCCTCA
>DATEFI010000225.1:0-4069 GCA_035280705.1 Rhizorhapis sp.
TAATAGAGCACCAGAACTTTTGCCATGTCTTGTCTCCTAAAAAAGGCAGGGGTCGCCCGCGCGGGGGGTACGGGGGAGCGCGGGCGGCAGGGGGTTATTCTGCGTCGACCAGGATGATTTCAGAGTCTTCCAGAGCCTTGATGGACAGCGGCTCTCCGCCGGTAATGGCCGCTCCGTCCCGAGCGTCGAACATGGCGCCATTGATCTCGACCCGGCCGGTCGCAGGAACAAGATAGGCATGACGGCCGGGCGCCGCCTCATAGCTTAGTTCTTCGCCAGCCTTCAGCGTTGCGCCCAGGAGCCGGGCATCCGCCCTGATGCGCAGTGCGCCTTCGTCCTCGGCATAGCCGCTGGCCAGCACCACAAAGCGTCCTGAACGGTCTCCCTTGGGGAAGGGCTTGGCGCCCCAGCTCGGCGAGCCACCGCGTTCCCGGGGAATCACCCAGATCTGGAAGAGCGTCGTCGTTTCGTCCTCAAGATTATATTCGCTATGCCGCACCCCGGTGCCAGCGCTCATCACCTGGACATCGCCCGCTTCGGTGCGGCCCGTATTGCCCATGCTGTCCTGATGCGTGATTGCCCCGGTGCGAACATAGGTGATGATTTCCATGTCATTATGCGGATGCGGCGGGAAGCCCGTGTTGGGAGCGATCTCATCGTCGTTCCACACCCTTATGGCGCCCCAGCCCATGCGCGAGGGATCATGATAGCCCGCGAAGGAGAAGTGGTGATGGGCGTCCAGCCAACCGTGGTTGGCGTGCCCCAATGAAGAAAATTCCCGTCTCTCAATCATCTCTCTGATCCTTTCATATCTTGATGAAAGGCAGATAAGCGGTCATCATCGTTTCCAAAATAAGCAACATTGAAACGGATTGTTTCCCAATATGCGCTTACCTGATTTCGAAGCCTGGGCGATCTTTGCTGCTGTCGTCCAGCATCGTTCCTTTACCGGTGCGGCCAAGGCCCTTGGCCTGTCCAAGGCGACCATCTCGAAGGCCGTGTCCCGTCTTGAGAACCAAGTGGGTGCGAGCCTGTTCCACCGCACGTCCCGGCATCTCTCGCTTACTGAAAGCGGGCGTGGCCTAGCGGAAAGGGCGGCGCGAATATTCGCCGAGGGGATAGCAGCCGAAGAGGCCGCCCGGGACGAAGCTGACGCCCCGCAGGGCATGGTACGCCTTGCGGCTCCCATGAGCTTCGGCCTGTTGCATGTCGCGCCCGCTGTGGCTGATTTCCTGGCGGAATATCCTGGCATAGCCATCGATCTGCACCTGAGCGATGAGAAGATCGACATCATCGAAATGGGTTTCGATGCCGCGCTCCGGATTGCGGCATTGCCCGACAGTTCCCTTCGAGTGCGCCGCCTGGGCGGAGTGGAGTCCAAAATCGTGGCGGCTCCCTCGTACCTCGAAAGGCATGGACGTCCCGCCCATCCGGCCGATCTCGCGGGCCACCGCTGCTTCAGCTATTGTTATCTTCCCACACCGGATATTCTACGTTTCCACGGGCCAGGCAGAGAGGAAGTGGTGGTCCGGCCGGAAGGTCCCCTTCGCGCGAATAGTGGCGATGCGATGCTTCCTGCGCTGCGGGCGGGCCTGGGCATTGCCATATTGCCGGACTTCATTGTGGGAACGGATATTGCTGCAGGTCGTTTGGAGGCGATATTGCCCGGGTGGTCGCCTTCTCCGGTCTCCCTCCATCTGCTTACGCCTCCCGGCGTGGCCAGGCCTGCTCGCGTAAGCCTTTTGGTGGAGTTTCTGTCGGAACGATTCCGCTCGCTATGCCGCAGTTGAGGAGCATTCTTGACCAACCGAAACGACCGCGACTCGTGGATGCAGGCCGGTTAAACCAAAATTAACCTTTGGCATTCATAAGTTCTATGGTTAATATATGAGCATGGATGTGTCACATCGTGAAGCATCCGACAACGGAACAAGGGGCTGCCAGATGCGCGTGCTGCTTATCGAAGACGAACCGACGACGGCAAAGGCGATCGAGCTGATGCTGACGACCGAAGGCTTCAATGTCTACACCACCGATCTTGGTGAGGAAGGCTTGGATCTCGGCAAGCTCTACGATTATGACATCATCTGCCTGGACCTCAATCTTCCCGATATGCACGGTTATGACGTGCTGAAAAAATTGCGCACCGCCAAGGTGCAGACGCCGGTGCTCATCCTTTCGGGCATCAGCGAAATGGACAGCAAGGTCCGCTCCTTCGGCTTCGGTGCCGATGACTATGTCACCAAGCCGTTCCACCGCGATGAGCTCGTCGCGCGTATCCATGCTGTCGTGCGCCGTTCGAAGGGTCACAGCCAGTCTGTGATCCGTACCGGCAAGCTGGCGGTCAATCTTGATGCGAAGACAGTTGAGGTGGACGGCAATCGCGTGCACCTGACCGGCAAGGAATATGCGATGCTGGAGCTGCTCTCGCTTCGCAAGGGCACGACGCTCACCAAGGAAATGTTCCTCAACCATCTTTATGGCGGCATGGACGAGCCGGAGCTCAAGATTATCGACGTATTCATTTGCAAGCTGCGCAAGAAGCTGGCGCTGGCCTGCGGTGGCGAAAATTATATCGAGACGGTCTGGGGCCGGGGCTATGTGCTGCGCGATCCCGATGAAGACATGGATGCTCCCTCGATACGGGTCGCCTGAACCAAATTGCTGAGGGCTAGGGGCCGGCGGACAATCCGCCGGCCCTTTGCATTTGGGGGAGCTGTAACGCTATTCAGGAACGGTCGCGATTCGCCACTGGCTGACGGGGCGGAAGGGGCCGGATATGGATCCAGGAACACCCAATCATGAAATGCATCCGTTGGATGCTTTCTTTGTCTTGCCCATGATGCTCGGCGATGCGGCGCTCTGCTATTACCGGGAGATGTCGCAGCGCTGGTGGCGGCAATTCTTTCAGTGCGCGCGCCATCCTCCTGAGGGCCATGCCCAGCTCGTGGTTCCCGAGCCCCTGGAAGCGGATGACGAGCGGGACCTGTTTGCCTGACGGGTCCCGAAAGCCTTTCCCGAACTGCGTTTTCCTACGGGCGGCCCGAACCCTATTCACTGGCCAGAAAGCTTTGGGCTGGATATAAAGCCGAATGACTTTGAAAAAGAGGCGTGCCGCCGTCTTCCTTCCTCTCCTGGCAGTAGTTCTTGCCGGGACGGTTCCCCCGGTTCCATTGCTGGCACAGCAGGTTTCGTCGCCGTCCGCCGACAAAGTCCCCTGGCTCTACAAGGGCAGCGACGTTCCCGTGGACAAGGCGTGGCTGTTCGGCGAGTTGGAGAATGGCCTGCGCTATGCTGTGCGCCAGAATGGGGTGCCGCCTGGCCAGGTCTCAATCCGGGTGCGGGTGGATGCGGGATCGCTCATGGAAGAGGAAAATGAGCTTGGGTACGCTCATTTCCTCGAGCATCTGACGTTTCGCGGTTCCAAATATGTGCCGGATGGAGAGGCAAAGAGGGTCTGGCAGAGGCTCGGCGCAACCTTTGGCAGCGACAGCAATGCCCAGACAACGCCTACCCAGACGGTCTATCGCCTGGACCTCCCCGACGCGACAAGCGCCGGCCTGGACGAAAGCATGAAAATCCTGGCCGGGATGATTACCGACCCGACCATTACAGACGCCAGCGTTAATGCCGAAAGAGCGGTGATCCTGGCCGAGCGGCGGGAAGGCTATGGTCCCCAGGTTCGTGTCGCGGACGCGACCCGCGCGCTGTTTTTTGCAGGGCAGCGGCTCGCAACACGCAGTCCGATCGGAACCGCCCAGACCCTTGACCAGGCCAATGCCAATGGTCTTCGTGCCTTTCACGACCGCTGGTATCGTCCCGAAAATGTGGTGATCTCCATTGCCGGGGATGGCGATCCCAAGCTGTTCGAACAGCTTGTCCGCAAATATTTCGGTCCCTGGAAAGGCGATGGCAAAGGGCAGCTCATCCCCGATTTCGGCAAGCCGAACCCCAGCCTGCCGGTAAGCGAAGTGGTGGTCGAACCGGGCCTTCCAGCGACGCTTAGCCTGGGCTGGCTGCGTCCTTGGGCGCTCAAGGACGACACCATCGTTTATAACCGCGAGCGGCT
>DATEFI010000226.1:0-10754 GCA_035280705.1 Rhizorhapis sp.
TCGCCCGGGCGCTGTTCCCGAACGGCACCCGGGGCAGCCAGCTCGACAGCTTCGCCCGCCAGTATCTGTGGCAGGCCGGGCTCGATTACGCCCACGGCACCGGCCACGGCGTCGGCAGCTTCCTTTCGGTGCATGAAGGCCCGCAGCGCATCGCCACATTCGGTGGCGGGGACGAACCGTTGCAGGCGGGCATGATCCTGTCCAACGAGCCGGGCTATTACAAGACCGGCGAATATGGCATCCGCATAGAAAATCTGGTCCTGGTTGAGCCCCGTGAAGTGCAAGGGGCGGAGCAGGAAATGCTTGGCTTCGAAACACTCACTTTCGCGCCGGTCGACCGGCATCTGGTGGAGGTTTCGATGCTTTCCGGGGCGGAGCGCGCCTGGCTCGATGATTATCATGCGAAGGTGCTGGAGGTCGTGGGACCTCAGCTTGAAGGGGAAGCCCTCCATTGGCTCGAAGATGCTTGCCGTCCTTTGGAGGGCTGAGGAGGCTTAGGGCAATTAAGCTGGAAGGATCGCTCAGAAACGGCCCAACACTTTTCTCGTCATTCCCGCGAAGGCGGGAATCCATCTCCTGAGGTGCAATCAAGCGGTTGGCACAGGAGATGGATCCCCGCCTTCGCGGGATGATTCCTTAAAGCGGCAATCCCACATAATTCTCCGCGATCGCGGTCTGCATTGCCTCGCTATTCGCGATATAATCCAGCTCCGCGACCTGCATCGCCCGCTCGAAATCGCCATCGCCGGGGAAGCGGTGCATCAGTTTCGTCAGATACCAGCTGAACCGCTCTGCCTTCCACACCCGTTTCAGGGCAAGGGCGCTGTAGCCCGCCACCTGTTCGCGGTCATTCTTCTTGAACCAGGCGATGAGGGCACGCGATAGATAGGCCACGTCGGATGCCGCCAGGTTCAATCCCTTGGCCCCCGTGGGCGGCACGATATGACCGGCATCGCCGCACAGGAAAAGGCTGCCATATTGCATGGGCGTGAAGATGTAGCTGCGCAAGGGCGCGATGGACTTTTCAAGTGCAGGGCCACGCGTGATGCGGGCGCCCGCTTCAGGGCCAAGCCGCACGGCAAGCTCATCCCACAACCTGTCGTCAGGCCAATCTTCGACGGTTTCGGTCAGCGGCACGTCTATATAATAGCGGCTGCGTGTGCGGGACCGCATGGAGGCGAGCGCAAAGCCCCGTTCGTGATTGGCATAGATGAGTTCGGGATTGCAGGGCGGAACGTCGGCCAATATGCCGAGCCAGCCGAACGGATAGGCATGTTCATATTCCTTCACGCTGGCGGCAGGAATGGCCCGCCGGGAAGGGCCGTGAAAGCCGTCGCATCCGGCAATGAACCGCGCATCGATACGATGTGTTTCGCCATCCTTCTGGAAAGTGACATAGGGGGCGTCGCTATCGACCTGGTGAACGGCCACGCTGTCGCCCGTCTGCCAGATGACCGGCAGATCGCGCGAGCCCGCAGCGTCGATCAGGTCCCTTGTAAGTTCGGTCTGGCCATAGACCATCACCTGCTTGCCGGTGAGGCGCTTGATGTCGATGCGGATGAGCCGCTCGCCGTCGGCAAGATTGAACCCGTCTTCCGGCATGCCTTCGGCATGCATGCGGCCGCCAAGCTCAAGCTGGTCCATGATGTCCGTAGTCGCCCGCTCCAGCACGCCTGCCCGGATGCGGCCAAGCACATGTTCCTGGCTGGACCGCTCCACAACAATACAGCCGATCCCTGCCTGCCGGAGGAGATGGCCCAGCATAAGGCCTGCTGGTCCAGCACCGATAATGGCGACATCCGTTTTATAGTCCATGCGATCCTGCTTTCTCATCCTGGTCGGGAAAGGCCCGGCCAGTTTCCCTTGAATGCAGAGACGCTGCCATGTTCGGGCGAGCGAGACCATGGACGTCCCGCCCTTTATGATGGTACTTTCCGGACATGAAGGCCTCCCCAATCCCCCAGTTTCACCTTTATGGCGAGCAGGAAAGTTTCGCCGATCCCGGCTTCGTTCACATCGAGACGATCGAAAGCCGCAGCCGGCGTAACCTGTGGGAAATCTCGCCGCACCGGCATGAGCGGCTGGATCAGCTGCTGATCCTGCGTACCGGCAGTGTCCGCGCGAGGATCGACATGGATGAGCAGGCGCACGGCGGGCCAGTCGCGATCTATGTTCCGGCGATGATGGTTCACGGCTTTCGCTTCGATAAGGATGTGGACGGCGATGTCCTGACCTTTTCTCCCGAACTTGGCCGCAGCGTGCTGCCCGCCCATTATCCGGTGCAACTATTTCCGGGGCAGGCCCTGATGCAGCGATTGACCGCCTGCCAGGCGGCGGCGATCGATCCGCTGATCGAGCAGCTAAGGCTGGAATGTTCGGGACATGACAGGGGCCGCATCGCAGCGGCAGGCTGGATCGTGGCGCTTATCCTGCTTCATGTGGAACGGGCCCGTGCCCTTTCCGGCGAGACCGCCGAAGCCTCGCTGGAAAGCGCTCGGCAGCAGCAGTTCCGGGCGCTCGTGGACAGGCATTTTGCGGAACAACGCCCGGTTTCCTTCTATGCGGAACGCATGAGCCTTACCGAAAAGACGCTGACCCGGATGTGCCGCGCCCGCTTCTCCTGCGCGCCCAAACAATATCTCCATCGCCGCCTTCTGCTGGAGGCGCAGCGGATGCTGATTTATGGATCAGCCACAATCGCCGAGATTGCAGAGGAACTCGGCTTTGCGGACCCTTCTTACTTCACCCGCTTCTACCGGCGCATGACCGGCCGTCTGCCGAGCGAACATCGGGAGGGTCTTCCGGTGAACTGAAGCGCCCCCGCCTATAAGGAACCTCAGCTTGAGAAGCGTATCAGGGCGGTTCCGAGCATGATGAGCCCAACGCCGGTGAACTGCACCAGGCCAAGCGACTGCCTGAAGACAAACCAGCCGATCACCGTGATGACCATTATGCCGATGCCGGACCACACGGCATAGGCCAAGGCCACCGGTATCGTGCGCAAGGCGAGCGAGAGCAGGTAAAAGGCGCACCCATAGCCGGCAATGACAATGAGCGAAGGCAGCGGACGGCTGAAGCCTTCACTGCTTTTCAGGGCGGACGTGGCAATGACCTCTGCGATGATGGCGAAGGTCAGATACCACCAGTTGGTCATGGAAGCCCCTCTTTCAGACAGTCAATCCGCCGGTGCGCATCTGATCTATCTTGAGGCGCATGTCAAAGATGAGCCGCGGGCCTCGCCAGCGTCAGGCGTGGTTTGGCTGGGAAATAAGGATGTGGCTGGGGCGGGAGGATTCGAACCTCCGCATGGCGGTACCAAAAACCGCTGCCTTACCGCTTGGCTACGCCCCAATATGGCCGAAGGCGGGACTGGCCCGCCGGAGAGGCGCCCTTATACTCAGGACGCGGCGGCGGGGAAGGGGTTTTTTCTCCACCCCTTCCCCAGCCATTGTTTTCAGGCCTGCCGGCCGTTCACCAGGTCGCTATAATCCCGCTGCAATTGCAGGGTGAGCGCGCCGACTTCAAAATTCCACGGGCCAGCCGATTGCACCGGCGTGATCTCTGCGGCGCTTCCCGTCAGGAAGAACTGCTCGAAGCTTTCCAGCTCATCTGGCCAGATCGTCCGCTCTTCCACTTCGATCCCGCGCTTGCGGGCAAGCCCGATCACTGTCTGCCGCGTGATGCCGTTAAGGAAGCAGTCTGGCGTCGGAGTATAAATCTTCCCCTCGCGAATGAAGAAGGCGTTGGCGCCGGTTGCCTCGGCGACCTGACCCCGCCAGTCGAACATCAGCGCGTCGTCGAAACCGCGGTCGGCGGCGTGGTGTTTCGACATGGTGCAGATCATGTAAAGACCCGCGGCCTTCGCCTGAGTGGGGGCAGTATAGGGGGCCGGGCGGCGCCAGGGCGCAATGTCCAGCCGGATACCCTTGGTGGCATCGCCAAAATAGGCACCCCATTCCCAGCAGGCGACCGCCACATGGATCCTTGTCCGCTGCGCCGCGACTCCCATTTGCTCAGGGCCGCGCCAGGCAACCGGGCGGACATAGCAGTCGGTAAGATTATTGGCCTTCATCACTTCCCTGCAGGCGGCATCGATCTCGGCAACCGAATAGGGGATTTCGAAGCCCAAAAGCCGAGCGCTGTTGTGAAGGCGCTCGCTATGCTTGGTGAGCTCGAAAATCTTGCCGCCATAGGCCCTCTGCCCCTCGAACACGCTGGACGCATAGTGCATCGCGTGGGTCAGAATGTGCACATTTGCTTCGCGCCAGGGGACCAGTTTTCCGTCGAACCAGATCCAACCGTCACGATCATGATAGGGGCGTTCGTCATGGGCCATCAGACAAATTCCAATAATATTGTTACACCGGAACGACGGTGCGCGCATTAAACTTGCCATCCTTTATGACTTGCGCCAAGATAGGTCAAGATGACTGTCCAAATTCCCAATGCGTCTCCTCTGTTTCTGCGGGAGGACGAAATCAGGCGCGGCGTCGAGCTGCTCTATTTCGGCTATTCGAACATGACGCGGGCAATTGACCAGATGCTGGCGACGCAGGGTCTTGGACGGGCGCACCACCGTGCGCTCTACTTCATCTCGCGCCAGCCCGGGCTGACGGTAAGCGAGCTTTTGCGACTGCTGGCGATCACCAAGCAGTCATTGGGCCGGGTGCTCAACGACCTTCTGGAGCGCGGCTATATAGAGACCAGCACTGGTGCGAAGGACCGGCGGCAAAAGCTCCTGCGGCTGACACCCGAGGGCGCAAAACTCGAAGCGGCGCTGTTCCGCGAACTCCGCGCAAAAGTTTCCGCTGCTTATGCGCAGGCGGGGCAGGGCTCGGTCACGGGCTTCTGGCGGGTGCTGGAAGGGCTGATTCCCCCGGAAGATCGGGGCATGGTGGCGGCGCTTCAGGGGCGGGATTGACGCTGCCCCTCATGCAGCTCGGCTCCCCGGCCATTTTTCTCCAATATTGAACGTTTGGCGATACCCTCAAGGCTCTTTCGCCCGCGGGGCTGTCGCGCCAGCAATTCCTTGAAAAATGCCATTTTTGATACCTCAAAATCCATATTGCGCCGACGTCATAAAAGTGAAATAATAGTCGCTATATTAAAAAGGTTTTGCGTTAGGAGTTTGGGATGGCCGGAAAGATCGGATTTGCATGCGCCATGGCTCTTCTGGTGATGAGCGGCACAGCGTTGCAGGCGCGGCCTTATACCAGTGAGGTCGGCTATCCTGAGGGTGCGCTTGGCCTGGCCGCGATTCAAAATGGCGATCTCACCAAAGCCGAGACGCAGCTTAATAGCCTCCAAGGTGTTGAGGCCAGCGATCCCGCCCGGCTCATCAATCTGGGCCAGGTCTATGCCCGCACGGGTCGCTACAAGGAAGCCAAGCAGGCCTATATTGCGGCCCTGAACAGCAGGGAGTCCTTTGACGTGCTGCTGACGGACGGGCGCACCATGTCGTCCCGGGATGCCGCGCGTCTGGCGCTGATGGAATTGCGCAGCAAATACGCCGCGCGCTGACACTCTGTCATTTTGGCAATTAACTGAAGGCGGTCTTTGGGCCGCCTTTTCTTTTGAAACATTATTGTCACAAAAGATTCTTCAAAATGTCTCTCAATCTCAATTTGCGCGTCACAAGTCGCGCCTAGGGCGCCCCTCGAGGGCGTCGGAAAGGGGGGCACTCTCACCCGAGTCGAAAGGCTCTGCTCCTCTCATGGCGGTCTGGTTTGACAAGCAAATACCGGCACCGCCGGGGCGGAGACAATATGGCACATATTTCCAAGATGAAATCCATTCTGATGGCGGGCTGCGCCTGCGCCCTCCTGAGCGCCTGCGGCGCGGACGACATCGCCTCGCCGGGCGAGGGGCAGATCGTCCTGCCGACCCCGACGCCGACTCCCACGCCCACGCCGACCCCTACGCCAACGCCGACCGGACCTGCGGCCGATTGTCCGACCGGTTTCGCGAATGCCGGCGTTATCAACAATCTTCGCAATTGCGAGTTGTCGGGCCGCATCAGCGCCAATCTCAACATCGCCAAGCGCGCTGGCACTGTTTATTCTCTGAAGGGCCGCGTGGATGTCGGCACTGACGTCGGCGGCGATGGCGCGGCGGCGGGCGGTAACGCTGTCACGCTCTCGATCGATCCGGGCGTTGTGATCTTCGGTTCCGGCGGGCTTGATTTCCTCGTCGTTAATCGCGGCTCGAAGCTGAACGCCGTTGGTACGGCCAGCCAGCCGATCATCTTCACTGGCCGCCGCAATGTCGAAGGTACGGCCACCAATGACAGCCAGGGCCTGTGGGGTGGCGTTGTCATTCTTGGCCGCGCACCTATCAGTGACTGCATCGGCGGCGCAACTGGCGGCACCGCCACTTGCCAGCAGCAGTTCGAAGGTTCGGCGGACGCGCTTTTCGGCGGTGACCAGATCAATGACAACAGCGGCGCGCTGCAATTCGTCCAGGTCCGCTATGCCGGGTTCGAACTCTCGGCGGGCAAGGAAATCAACGGCATCACCTTCGCTGGTGTTGGCGCCGGCACGACGGTCGACCATATTCAGGTGCACAACAGCTCCGACGACGGCATCGAATGGTTCGGAGGCCGCGTGAACGCCAAGAATCTGGTGCTGACCGGCAACGACGACGACAATATCGACACCGATCTTGGCTACAAGGGCTTCCTGCAGTTCGTGCTGGTTGTTCAGCGGGCGGGCGGCAACTCGGGTGACTCCATCGTTGAAGCTGACTCGAGCGGCAATGAAGATGCCACCCCGCGTCAGAACACGCGTCTGGCCAACTTCACCTTCATTCACCGCAGCACCCTGGCCGCCTCCGCCAACGCTATGCTGCTGCGCGGCGGCACCGACTATACCATGGTGAACGGCGTGGTCGTATCGCCCCGTATCTGCCTTGATATCGACGCGACGGGCAACACGACCATGCAGGCTGCCGACCCGGCCAAGGACGAGGCAGGCCCTCCGGTGTTCAAGTCCGTGGTCTTCAGCTGTGCCGGCGGCGCTTATAACAATGACGGCAACGTTGCCACGTCGGACATCCAGGCGCTGTTCGAAGCGTCGGGCAGCAACAACAACCCGAACTTCACCTCCAGCCTGGCGAGCGTGTTCGTCAATGGCGCCAATGAAACAGCGGTCACGCCTTTCAATGCCTCGACGCTCGGCTCGTTCTTCGTGAACACGACCTATATCGGTGCGGTCAAGGACGCCAACGACACCTGGTATCGGGGCTGGACCTGCGACTCCGCTACTGCGGATTTCGGCAGCGCGTCCTCTTGCCTCAGCATTCCGGCTCTTTGATCCGTCCGGACTTTTTTTTGGGGGCGGCGGCAATTGCCCGCCGTCCCCAATTCACATTTGAAGTGAAGGTTTCGCCATGAAAAAGCCGTTCGGCCTAGGGGGCTTGCTCCTGATATCCACAGCGCTGACTGCTCCGGCAGCGATAGCGCAGTCTACATCCGTTGCATCGGAGCCGGCGCCCGCCGCTGCGGATGCCCAAACAGAACAGCAGCAGGAGGAAGTCGACGTCTCCGCGCCCGGCGGCGAAGTCGGATCCATCGTCGTCGTCGGCAAATATATCCCTGAGCCAGTCCGCGCGACGCCGCAAGTGGTTTCGGTTCTTACCAATGCCGATATCGCGCGCACGGGTGAGGGTGACATCGCCGGAGCCTTGCAGCGCGTGACGGGCCTCAGCGTCGTCGGCGGCGGCTACGTATATGTTCGCGGTCTTGGCGACCGCTATTCCCTGGCGCTATTGAACGGCTCGCCGCTGCCTTCTCCCGAACCGCTGAAGCGCGTCGTGCCGCTGGATATCTTCCCCAGCAGCATTATCGCCAGCGCGGTGGTGCAGAAAAGCTATTCGCCCAACTATCCTGGTGAATTTGGCGGCGGCGTCATCAACCTGACCACTACCGCACTGCCAAAGGAATCCTTCCTGGAAATCAAGGGCACCATTTCGGGCAATACCGAAACCACGGATCAAACTGGCTATACCTATTATGGCAGTGACACCGACTGGACCGGCTTTGACGATGGCACCCGGGACATTCCCGCGCCGCTCGCGGCGGCCATTGCAACCGGCCGGCCTGTTGCGCTCGACAGCTTGTCGCCCGAGCTGTCGTTTGAGGAGCGCAAGGCAGAGATGGCGGCCATCACCTCCAGCCTGATCAATGCGCCCACGACAGTATTGCAGCGCAACCGCAACATACCCGCCAATTTTTCGACCGAGGTCAACGGTGGGCTCGTCTTCGATGCCGGTGACGTTCATTTCGGTGTCATAGCCAGCGCGGGTTATGACAATAGCTGGCGCACGCGTGACTCCCTCCAGCAGGTTTCGACCGACCCTGACCTTGGCAGCCTTGTCAACGACGCCCGTGCGGTTGTTACTGACAATCACATCGTCGTAAATGGTCTTCTGGGCATTGGTGCGGAATTTGGAGAGCACAAGGTCCGCTGGACCAATCTCTACATCCGCGACACCATCAAGCAGGGGCGGCTGGAGCGGGGTCTCAGCACCGTCAGCGAAACCAAGGATTATATCACCCAGAATACCGCTTGGTATGAGCGCCAGCTCATCGACACGCAATTGACCGGTGAATTCAAGTTCGGCGATTTCAGTCTGGACCTGCGCGGGACCTATGCCAATTCCCAACGCGAAGCGCCCTATGAACGTTCGTTCGAATATGTTCTCGATCCCAATCTTGGCGATTTCATCAATAACCTCAGCCAGCAGGGCGATGCGCGCATCTCCTTCAGCGACCTCAATGAGGATGTCTATGCGGGCGGAGCGGACCTAAGCTACAAACTGCCAACGGCAATGCCGGTCACGGTGTCGGCGGGCTATGGTTATACCAATACGAAACGCCAATCTGACCGCCGGGATTTCCAGTTCGCTCCGGAACTGGATAGCTTGAACAGCGCGGTGGCGCAGGAGCGCCCTGACTATCTCCTGTCGGACACCAATGTCTCTCTCTTTGGCATATATCTGCGTGAGGCCACCGGTGCCGATGGGGCGGGCGCATATGATGCGGGGCTGAAGATTCATGCCGGCTATGGCTCGGTCAATGCCGAGCTGATGGAGGGCCTAAGCATCAATGTCGGCGTTCGCTACGAAACGGCAAAACAGTTCGTAACACCGCTGGGCCTGGACGGCTTGCCCACGGCAGCGTTTGCAACGACCAAGCTCGACAATGACTATTGGCTGCCTGCGGCGACGATCACCTGGAACTTTGCGGAGGACATGCAGCTTCGCCTGAATGCGTCAAAGACCATTGCCCGCCCCCAGTTCCGCGAACTGGCCCAGCAGGTTTATCAGGACGTCGATTCCGACAGGCAATTCATCGGCAACCCGTTCTTGCAGGACAGCGAACTGATCAATGCCGAAGCGCGTTACGAATATTATTTCGGTCGCGGGGAACGGCTGACGGCCGCTGCATTCTATAAGAAGATCGATAATCCGATCGAGACTTTCTCATTTTTCAATAACGGCATTGTAACCAGCTTTGCCAATGCGCCGGAAGCCCGGCTCTATGGCGCGGAAGTGGAAGCACAGAAATATTTCCCGCTCGATATATTGGGAGATAGCGATTTCTTGGCCTCTCGCCGTTTCATGGTCGTCGCCAACTATACTTACAGCAAGTCCGAGTTGAAGGTCGGAGCCGGGGACACAGTGGTGACGCCACTGTTCAGCGGTGTTGCCTCCGGGCTGTTTAATGACGGCGATCCCTTAACCGGCCAGTCCGATCACCTGGTAAACCTGCAGGTTGGTTTCGAGGATCAGGATAGTCTTTCGCAGCAGACGCTGTTGCTGACCTATGCCAGCGACCGCGTAACCAGCAGGGGGCTTCAGGCCGGAACGGCGCAACAGCCGCCGATCATGGAAAAGCCGGGCTTGCGTCTCGATCTCGTCATCCGTCAGGGCTTCCGCCTGTTCGGGTCAGAGGCCGAAGCCAAGCTGGAAGCGCGCAACCTGACCGGCACGAAGTTTGAAGAGTTCCAGAAGCTGGGCGATAACAAGGTGATTATCAACCGCTACAAACTTGGCACCAGCCTTTCCTTCGGCATCGGCATGAAATTCTGATTGCTGAAGCGGGAATGAAATTAAGCCGGCGATAACCTCGCCGGCTTTTTTGTGTCGAAGCCGGAACAGCTTCGAGCGTGCAGCGCATGGAACTTGACGACGGATTGGAAATCACCTGCCCCACATACAGTTGGAGCCCGGAACGCCGTCGGGGGGGGGGAGAAAGCGTTCCGGGCCCATGTTGTTGGATAGCAAGAGCGGGGGGCAAAAGATTTACTATCCGAGGAGCCAAACGAGGCCCAAGGACATTGGTTCCCGAAAAAGTTGCAGCGGCAAAAAATATTTTGAGTTCAACAGCGTCCGGAGTGATGAAGGCGGCGGAGTTTGCTCCAGCCGGGAGCCATTTGCTTGACGCTGCACGGGCTGCATGTCAGCTTCTATCCGGTCCGGTGGGGTTCGGGATATCAGTCTGACGCTCGATAGATCCGCCCGCAAAAGCCGCGGGCCGATCCGGGCCTGTGCGAAAGGGTGGCGATGACGATCTGGAACTGGCTCTTCAATCCTTCCGGATTGACGCCACACGGCTTTTGCCTGCTTTGGACCCCGGGGCTCATCTGGCTTCACGCCGTTTCCGACGCGATTATCGGCCTTGCCTATTTTTCCATCCCGCTGGCCCTCTTCTGGTTCGTGCGTCAGCGGCGGGACCTGGAATATCGCTGGGTTTT
>DATEFI010000227.1:0-2843 GCA_035280705.1 Rhizorhapis sp.
TCCTCCGCTGTCCCCGAAGTGACGGAAAAACGCAGAGCCTGACTGAGCGGGATGGAGGTGGCGCGCGGATCGTGGGAATAATGACTGATCGCAGCGATCCGGCGTGGCTCGACGATGCGCATCAATACCGCGTCGATGCAGGGATTTAGAGAAACGATCCGTTTTGGCGGGGCCGCGGCGGCGGGGACGGCGAGGAGGAGGGCAAGGACGGGTGCGATGGGGAAGAGTCGCTTTGTCACTCGCGCGACTGCCCTTTCCCCAGCGGCAACCTTATCAACCCGTCGCCCCTGCGAAGGCAGGGGCCCCGCTGCCTCTTCTAGAGGAGGTTTCAGCCGTGTTGAATCATTCACCCACATCCGTTTGTGTCGAGCGAAGTCGAGACACGTGGCGCCAGCGTTCCTCGACTTCGCTCGGGACGAACGGAAACGCATCAACCTGAGTGAAACCTTCTCAAGCTTTGGCAAAGAAAAAGCGGGGTCCCTGCCATCGCAGGGACGACGGGAATTTGGTGGGAAGGAATGAAGCCGCATGCAAGCAGGCATCAAAACTCCACCCCCTTCTGCGCCTTGAACCCGGCATGATAGGGGTGCTTCACTTCGGTGAATTCAGTGACGAGATCGGCAATCTCAAGAAGTTCGGCCTTGGCACCCCGGCCAGTGATGCAGATATGCTTCTCCAATGGCCGCGCTTTCAGGAACTCCACGATTTCCTCGATGGGAAGCGTATCGTTCCTGAGGACAATGTTCAGCTCATCGAGAATGATGAAGTCATAGGCAGGGTCGAGGATGAGTTCCTTCGACCGCTCCCAGGCGGCGCGGGCGGCGGCGATGTCGCGGGCGCGATCCTGCGTGTCCCAGGTGAAGCCTTCGCCCATCACTTCGAAGGTGAGAAGGCCGGGATTGGCAGCGAAGAAATTCTTTTCCCCCGTCTCCCAATTGCCCTTCACATATTGCACGACGCCCACCTTCATGCCCCAGCCGAGCGACCGAATCGCCATGCCAAAGGCGGAGGAGGATTTGCCTTTCCCATTGCCCGTATGAACGAGGAGCAGGCCGCGCTCCTCCGTCTTGCGTGCCTGAATTTTCGCACGCGCCGCCTGAAGGCGCTTCATGCGGGCGTTGTGGCGGGTAAAGTCTTCGGGATCGCTCATTGACTGCTCCATGCCGACAAGGCCTGTTCCAACCTTTGCCACTGCGGTTCTTCACCCGGAAGTCCAAAGCGCAGCGCATTGGCATCCTCGGCAAAGGGCCGGGTCAATATGCCCGCATGCGCCAGATGGTGGAACAGCTCAGATGCCCGTTCGGAGCGGGCGAGGCGGAAAAGCGGTGTGCCCCCTGCGATGGTGAGGCCGCAAGCCTTGAGCAATGTGTCGAGCCGCTGAGAGGCATCGGCGAGGCGCTGGCGCTGGCGGGTCTGCCAGTCGCTGTCGCGGTAGGCGGCTTTAGCGATCGCGATGGTGGCGCTTCCTACTGGCCAATCGCCGATCAGCGCGCGGAGGCGCCTTGCCAGGGGACGGTCCGCAATGACAAAGCCGAGCCGAAGTCCCGGCAGTCCGAAAAATTTACCGAAGGAACGCAGGACTATGGCGCCCCGGCGGTCGGGGGCAAGGGTGAGGCCCGGCATGGTGTCGGCAAAGGCCTCATCGACAATGATTTGGCCCGGAAAGCGGTAAAGTTCGGAGCGAGCTGTGGTGCGCCCGTCCGGGTTGTTGGGATTGCAGAGGATGAGAAGCTCCGCCCCCTCCAGCATCCCTGGAATCATAGGGCGGGCGTCGGGCCATGCCGCCTTGTGCCCCGAATAGATGGGCGGGAGGTAGCGCGCGTCCGCTACTCCGAGCAGTTGCGGCAGCAGGCGGAGCGCAAGGTCGCTGCCGGGGACGGCAACGACCTCCTCTGGGTCCGGGGCACCGAAGCAGGCGGCTGCGGCAGCCTCGAGCCCCGTGAGCGCGGCGGGTTCCGGCAGGCGGCTCCAGTCCGTTTCTGCTTCGGCAGGATAAGGCCAGGGGCTGATGCCGGTGGACAGGTCTATCCAGGGCGTGCGGGCCTGCGGGAAGAGCCGCGCCGCCGCGCCCAGCCTTCCGCCATGGCCGTAGAGCTCGGCATAAGGGGAAATTGAGGCGGCGGCGCGGTTCATCGTCAATAGCTCAGACGCACCCCCGCATAGGCCGCGCGTCCGGGCTGGCCGTAACGGAAGGCGGTTTCATAGCGATCATCAAAGAGATTTTCGATGCGGCCATAAAGTTCCACCCCCTTGGTTATGGGCAGGCTGGCGCGCAGGTCGACCAGAAGATAGCTTTGGAGCTTTACAGTTTCGAACGTGTCGAAATTGATGTCCGT
The DNA here is from genome assembly GCA_035280705.1 of Rhizorhapis sp. GTDB lineage: Bacteria > Pseudomonadota > Alphaproteobacteria > Sphingomonadales > Sphingomonadaceae > Rhizorhapis. The sequence goes on from DATEFI010000227.1 coordinate 2,337, forward strand.
GCTGGCGCCTATATGAGTGATGGTGGCTCCGGTCTGAAGACCGAGAGGCCAGCGATAGTCTATGGACATATTGGCGTTGTGGCGCGGGCGGCGGCGCAGGGGTTCGCCGGTGTCCAGGTCCTTGCTGTCGATCCAGCTATAATTTGCATTGAAGGTCAGATTCTCCACGGGCTTCAGGAGCAGCGAAGTTTCAAGACCCTCTGCACGGGAGCGCGCGACATTTGCATATTGGAGAGTGAAGAAATCGAAATCGATCTGGTTCCGGGTCTTGCGGTGGAACCAGATGGCGCTCACTTCGATAGCGCCGTCCACAAGGCGCTGCGTAATCCCCGCATCCCAGCTTTTTGACGATTCGGGCCGAAGGTCATCATTACCGAACATGCTGAAGAGCTGAAACAGCGACGGGGCCTTGAAACCTTCACCATAGCTGGCGCGCAGCGTCGTGCGGCCTTCATTGGGGCTGTAAACAGCATTGGCAGCAAAGATCGTCTGGCCGCCGAAGCTGTC
>DATEFI010000228.1:0-9181 GCA_035280705.1 Rhizorhapis sp.
GGTCCAGTGCCGCCACGCACCAAATCTCGTGCCGCACGGGTCAATAGTCGCGCCTTGAACGGCAGAAGAAGCTGCTCCACAATTCCATCATCCCATAACCAAACTTGCCTGGGCGGAATGCTCGCGTCACGAGGGTTGTCCTGACCATCCTATCCCTCGCGTCGCTATTCTCCAGGGCAGGGGCGATGGGCGTCATCCTGCGGCGCAGGCATGACCTCAGACTATGGCATTGTTCGATTTACATCTCGCTACAACTGTTCAGACCGCTTGATATCATTGGAAGGCTGTGTTCCCGATGCAGAAAACAACACAACCGATTGACCGCCACGGAGCCGAAGATCGGGTGTGGTTGCCAGTGGCGATCCTTTGTCTCAATTTTGGCGTCGTTTTCTTCGATCGCAACGCGCTCAACTTCCTGATGCCGTTCATCGGCGCAGAATTGCATCTGACAAACCTTGAGATCGGCGCATTGGCGGCTGCGCTGTCGCTTACCTGGGCGGTGTCGGGCTTCCTTGTCGGGACGGTGTCGGATCGCTTCAATTCGCGCAAGCCGTTGCTGATCGTGGCCATCTTGTGTTTCTCGCTTTGTTCCATCCTCTCGGGCTTCGCCACGTCATTCCTGACGTTGTTCGGTGCGCGGTTGTTGATGGGCGCGGCGGAGGGACCGATCCTGCCCTTGTCGCAGTCTTTGGTCGCTACCGCCGTGCCTCCGCGCTTCCGAGGGGTGGCGATGGGGATGGTGCAGAGTTTCGGGTCCAATCTGCTGGGTTCGTTCATCGCGCCCATAGCCCTTGTCGCCTTGGCCGGGTGGTTCGGTTGGCGCGGTGCCTTTTTTTTCGCCGGTCTGCCTGGCCTCGTTTGCGCGTTCGCCGTCTGGTGCTTCGTCGACGATCCCGCGAGAACCGCCGGTCCGCGCGCCAAGGGTGCGGGCCTGTCGCTTGCCAGGGCATTTTCATTCCGCAACATAACGGTCTGCTGCGTGCTCTCTACGCTGATCGTCGGCTATCTCGCCATCGGCTACGCCTTCCTGCCGATCTACCTTACGCAGGTGGCCGGGTACAATGCTGACGGGATGAGCGGGCTCGTCTCCATACTTGGTTTGTCGGCGGCGGCTGGCGGATTTATCGTGCCTGCCCTCAGCGACCGGTTCGGTCGCCGCCCGGTCATGATAGCCATTCCGTTGATGGGCGCGATGCTGCCGCTCGCCGCGCTTGCCATGCCCGCTTCTGCCTGGACGTTGGCCGCCTCCTTCTTCGCCGGCTGGCTCATCATAGGGACGTTGTCCCTGGTGATGGCGACCATCCCTTCAGAGACGGTAGAACTGCACGAGGTGGCCACCGCCCTCGCCATTGTCATGGGCGTGGGGGAAGTATGTGGCGGTGTCGGCGGACCGATTCTCGCCGGCCTGGTAGCCGATAAAACGGGTCTGGGCGGCGCGATGTGGATTCTTGCGCTGTTGGCGGTCGCCGCATCGGTAACGGCCATGCTGCTGCGGGAAACGCGGCCTGCCGGAACGGCATCGTTGAGGCTGGCCTTGTCCGATGGGGAACTCGCCGCCCCGGCTCCTTAACATCCGAACGCCGAGGAGCGCCCGCTTCTGGCTTCCGGCCACAAGGACCGACACCTCCAGCGGGTAATGCCGCTGCGCATCCTATGCGAATGCCGGGCGCATATCTTTGTCAAAAAGGCGCGGCATCGCCTGTTCAAGGGCTAGACCCAGCCTGAATACGCTCGCATCTTCATAGGCTGGGCCGATGATCTGTATGCCGGTCGGCACATTGTTCCCATCGAATCCCGATGGGACCGACAGGACCGGGCATCGACTCAGCGTATTGAAATAGATTGTCAGCCCCGGGCCGACCGGGCTCGTCTCCCTCCGTCCGTCGATGAGCGGCTGTTCGTTGCTGTAACAAATCTCCGCGGGCAGGCTCGCCATCGACATGGTCGGACAGATCAACAGATCATAATTGTCGAATATCCGCCTGACGCAGTCATACATGAAGGCTTCGTAGCTCAGCGACTGCAGGAATTCCTTCTGGGTGATCTTCTTGCCTATAGCCACGAGATGCTTCACATAGGAAGTCGCCAGTTCGTCGAATTGGGGATTTTGGCCGAAGCGTAAATCCAGCATGCCTGCGAACATATAGCCGATATAGGTGAGGCCGGCCTCATTCGCCTCAATCTCCTTCCAGCCGATATCGACCTCATCCACTTGGGCTCCGAGCTCCCGAAGCAACGCCACCATCTCAAGCGTGTTAGCCCTGACCTCTGCGTCAATCGCCTTGCCGCCCATGTCGACGCTGTACGCGATCCGCATGCCTTTGATCGAATCAAAGGAGGCCGGCAATTCCAGCTTCGGCTTCAGACTGTTCATGTCGCACCGGTGCGGCCCGGCGATCACATTCTGCAGGAGAATGGTATCTTGAACCGTGCGCGCCATCGGCCCGTCCGAATAATAATGGACAAGGTTCCAGGGAGGAAATTTGGGGACCCGTCCATGCGGCGGTTTGAAGCCGACAATGCCGTTTTGCGAGGCGGGCATTCGGATCGAGCCCGCAATATCGCTTCCGGTCGCCAGGGTGGTCATCCCGCTCGCCAGCGCGGCGCCGGATCCGCCGCTTGATCCGCCGACATGATATTTCAGGTTCCAGGGATTACGCGTCGCACCCCAGAGCTTTGACCAGGTCGCATAATGTGCGGAAAATTCCGGCGTCGATGTACGCGCATGCACGATTGCGCCAGCGTCGATAGCCCTTTCGCAAATCGGATCGGTGTAGGTCGCGACATTGGACTTGAGCAGCAAGGAACCATTGGTCGTGATCTTGCCTTCGATATTATGTTCGTCCTTCACCGCAAGCGGCAATCCTTCGAGCGCGCGTGCATGGCCACCCATATAGGCCTGTTCTGCCTTGCGGGCCGCCGCTCTCGCTTCGTCGAAATAATTCATTACGACCGCGTTGACGCTTGGGTTGACGGCTTCCGTCCGTTGGATCTGCGCATCGAGCAACTCAACGGGCGAAAGGGTCTTGGCCCTGAACATTTCGAGGGCCCGGGTGGCAGGCAGGTAGCAAAGGTCGGTGGACATGGTATTCATCCTTCACAATTCTCATGCCATCACGGGATGGCATGAGATTATGGACATCATTCGTGCGGGGGGCCTCCGTCCGGCAGGCGGCCAACAGCTCCTCAGTGGCTGTACCAACGCTCGCGCTATAGGCCGAAGTGCGCGCGATAACCGGCGATCAGCCTCTTGTGAAACTCGATTACCTGCTCGCCCGGTTGCTGCAGTTGAAAAAACTCGAGCTCGGGATCGGCAACATCGGTATGCTCTCCAGAGAGCGCCTCAAGAAGCGCATGTCCGCAGAAGGGCACATAGGCTTCGGAATAGCCTCCTTCATGAACTACCACCAGCTTGTCGTCGCACAGCTCGGCTGCCGCCTCCATCATCAGCCTGGTCATCTGGCGATAGCTTTCACTATGGAGAAGCATGCGCGCCAGCGGATCGACCGCATTGGCATCAAGGCCGCTTGCCACAATGATGATGTCCGGCTTGAACCTGAGTAGCGCGGGTATCACGATCTCGGACAGCGTATGCAGATAGGTATCGTGACCACTTCCCGCGGGTAGGGGGATATTGATGTTGCACCCAGACCCGTCACCCGCGCCCTGATCGTCCAGTCCGCTATATCCGGGCGGGAAACAGCGGTCCTGATGGATGGAAATCGTCAGCACGTCGCCGCGATCATAATAAATGCTTTGAGTGCCATTGCCGTGGTGAACATCCCAATCGACGACCGCCACCCGCGAAGCCTGCCCCTTTGCCAATGCCGCCTCGATAGCGATTGGAATATTCGCCAGCAGGCAGAAGCCCATCGCCTGGTCCCGCAAGCAATGGTGCCCGGCCGGACGGCACAAGGCATAGGCATTGCGTGCCTTGCCGGACAGGACATCGTCCACCGCCTGCATCGCCAGGCCGGCTGATATGGCCGCGATTTCGAAGCCGCCCTGGCCGAAGGGGGCAACGAAGCCCAGCTCGCCGCCTCCTCCTTTGCTCATCTCGCGAAACTGCTCGATATAGGCCGATGTGTGAACGCGGCACATATCCTCTTCGCTGGCCGGCGCCGCCGACAAAAGTTGAACCTTGGACGCCAGCCCGGAAACCTGCGCCAGGTTAAGAATGCGCCGCTTCGAATCGGGCGTGTCTGCCCCGTAAGAGCCGGTCGGCGGTTGGACCCACCCTCCGATGGGAAGAAAGAGCGCCTGGACCCCGGTGGAATGCCAGAAGGTCCGCTCGTCGGTATAGAAATGCGTCGTCATATTCGCACCCGTGCGTTAGAATTTGAACGAGGCCTGCGCACCGTAGGACGCCGGATCTCCGTAGATCTCCAGGCGGAAGAAGCTCACATTGTTCAAATATGTGAGATATTCCTTGTTCCAGATGTTCTTGCCGAATATCGCAAATTCCCACGTCCCGCTCGCCGGGCCAAAGGCAATGCGGGCATTCTGCACTGCATAGGCAGGGGCACGGTCGAATATCTGCCCCGTCGATTCCAGATAACGCTTGCTGATATATTTCGCGTCGGTTTCGAGGACCAGTTGATAGCTCTCGGAAACAGGAAGTGTTTTCTGGATGAGCGCCTGCAGCGTCCATTTTGGCGTATTGACCGGCCGCTTGCCTTCAAGACCCACTATGCCGGCATAAGTCGTGACCACAGCGTCGGTTCTGCGGAAGCGTGCGTCGAGATATCCGACCCCGAAGCGGGCCAGCCATCCGTCGCCTGTATGCAGCATCAGATCGGCATCGATACCGTAGGAACGGGACGCCCCGATATTCTTCGTTATGGGCACAACGCTTCCAGGTGCATCGACATTCACCTGCAAGTCCTTATAATCGTAGCGGAAACCAGCGAGGTTGAAATCGAGCTGCGGGGTAATGCGGCCCTTGTAGCCGAGTTCGTAGGCGGTCAAACGCTCGGGCGAGAACGTCGTGATCTGGGTGCCGAAAGGTACGCTGTAGCCGCCGCTGCGAAAGCCGCGGGAAATCGACCCGTAAAGCAGATGCCCTGTCCCGAAGCGCCAGTTGATGCCGCCCCTGAAGGAAGTAGTTTCGTCCGTGCGATGCGTCACAAGCGTATCCACCGGAATTACGGGTGTGACATGCTGATCCGCGCCCTGGGGATCGTTGGCGCCCAGCGCAGTCGAGGCGTTCAGGCTGGTTCGATCGTTCGTGTATCGCAAGCCCGCCACCAGCGAGAGCGCCTTCGTCAGTTCGAATTCCTCATGGGTGAACAGCGCCAGCGACCGTACCTTCTGGGTGAAATCTGCCATGAGCCTTGGCGCAAAGGGCGGCAGGCCAAGCAGGGGATTCTGCAGGGCGTTCGCACTGTTGAATTCTTTGAGATTGTCGCGCTCATAGTAACCGCCCACAAGATAATTCAACCGCCCGGCTGCGCCGGAGATCCGCAGCTCCTGGGTGAACTGCTTGATCCTGCTGTAGAAATGATCGTTGAGTGTCACATAGGGGGAGTTGTCGGCGTCTTCGCGCTGGATCCGTCTGAAATGATCATAGGACGTGATCGATACCAGCTTGGCCGCCCCGATATCCTGTTCGATGTGAAGGGAGATTCCAGCCGCCCTGTTGTTGGCGTTCCAGCCATAGTCCGAATTGATCTGGCGGATGTCCTGGGTTTCCCGAAGACCTGAACTATTGGCCGGATCGATCACGAACGGACCGTAACGAAGGCAGGCTGCGCGATTATCATCGATATGACCGGTCAACAGCGGAGCGCAATAGCTGCCATCGGCATTGAATATGCCCGGGCTCTTGTAAGGCGTGATTTCGCTGCGGTCGCGGAAAGCATAGGTGCTCAACCGCACCATCGTGTCGCCACGATGCCATTTGAGCTGGAATCGTCCCGCCAGTTGATTTGGCGCGCCATAGCGGGAACCGTCATACAGATTGCGATAGGGTCCACCGCGCCCTTGCGCGACATAATAGGAAAAGCGCGCGGCCAGCTCGTCGGTGATGGCACCATTCACGTATCCATCGATGTGAAATCGCTCGAAATTGTCGCCGGACAAGTTCATGCCGCCGGAGGATTCCTGCTCCGGTTCATTGATGAAGTAATTGACGGTGCCGCCCGTAGTATTACGGCCGAAAAGCGTTCCTTGCGGCCCCTTCAATATCTCGACGCGATTGAGATCGAAGCTGGGCACCGAGGCCATGTAGGGCTTGCTCCTGTAGACTTCGTCCACGTGAATGGCCACGGGAGAATCGAAGTTCGAAGCGAATTCGTTCAATCCAACGCCGCGTATGGTGATCGCGGGGAGGTTCGCGCTGGTTGTCGCCACGACGTTGGCAGACAAGTTGGCAAGACCGGAAGTGTCGGAGACGCCAAGGCCTCTAAGCTGATCTCCGCTGACCGCCGTGACGCTCACTGGAACATCCTGAATCGACTGAAGGCGCTTTTGCGCGGTGACCACAATGTCACCGGGCGCAACTTCCGATGCTCTTGCCTGATCTCCAATCTGGGCCTGGAGCGGCGGCGCCACTACGCTTGTGCCAAGGCAATACAGCAATGCCACTGATTTTCTCATCATTCCTCCCCTTTTTTGATCAAGCTCCCGGCATTTTTTGCATGTCTCTGCAGAGCAAGATTTGATTATATTATTTGAGACCGCTCTTTTCTCGCCGCCACGTGCCAATCTTTTGTCGCTCCGTGCCAAGGAGGAGGTTCGCAGTCCCTCTCGCCGGTCGCAAAGAAAATTCATTGGCAGAGCAGACCGCCCACCATATAGTTTCCGGGGAGGTTGGGATGACGGAGGCCGGGATGGATGGGCGGCACGTGTCCATCGAAGAATATGAAGGGGCGCTCGGAGCCTTTTTCGGCAATTTTCTGGTCGATAGGTCATCCTGTGAAACGACCTATGCAGCCAAGGTCGAGCCGCACCGCCACGGACCGTTTGACGCTTGCGAGGTCGTCGTCCGCGGAATTGACGGTTCACATAGGGCTATCAATGAAAAATGGTCCGAAGCGGCCTTTCTTCTCGTTTCTTATGAAGGCGCTCTCGAGGTCGAGCATCATGGAACGACGTCCCTCCTGACGCCGCGGGGAATGATGCTGATCGATGTGCAAAATCCCTGCAGTGTGCGCCCACGAGGCCGGTCCAGAACGATATCCTATGCCCTCGACCGGAAGGCAATTGCAGCATGTGGGAGTTCTCAAACGCTTTACGGTACGACCATTCCGGCGATCGGCCGGGGCAAGATGCTTTTTCCGTGTTTGCAAGGCCTGGGTGCCGTCGAGGGCTGGACCGATCTGGACAAAGAGCTTGCAAGCGAACTTCTGGGTGAAATGATCGATGCCGCCCTGGGCACAAGATCGCTTTCCAAAGCCGCACGCAAAGGGCCATCCTTGAGCGAGATACGCAAATGGGTTGAAGCCCATATCAACTGTGACCAACTGACGCCCGACAGTCTTGCACAGAATTTTGCAATGTCCCGCCGGTCGATGTTTCGTCTCTTTGCGGCATATGGCGTCACGCCGCGCCAGTGGATACTCGATGTCCGGCTCGAAATGGCTAGACGCAAGCTAGTGGAACAGCCGCTTCGGAGCGGTTGGATCAGCCAAGTGGCCTATGATGTCGGCTTCGTCGATTCCAGCCACTTCAGCAGATGCTTCAAGCGAAAATTCGGCGTGGCGCCAAAGGATATTCGGATTTAGCGCCTCGCGCAGACCTTGAGGTCTTTTGACGCGAGGGGCTAAATGTCATCCTGCTTCCTGTGTGCCGGATCAGCAATCCAGCGTGGTATCCCGCTCCCATTGGGTCATCTGGCGAGCAAAATCGTTCCATTCGCCGGTCTTGAGCTTGAGATAGGCCGGCACAAGCGGACCGAGCGCGTCCTTCAGAACCGCCGAGGCCTCCAAGGCGCGCAGTGCGTCCAGCAGGTTGAGCGGCAGCTTTTTCACATCCTGGACGCTCTGGCCGTCAGTATACATGTTGATGTCGAGCCGCCGCCCCGGATCGCGGTCATTTGCAACGCCGTCCAGGCCCGCGGCCAGCGCCACGGCTGCCAGCAGATAAGGGTTGGCCGCACCATCCGCCAGGCGCAGCTCGAACCGGTCGTTGTCGGGAACCCGGACCATGTGGGTGCGGTTGTTGCCCGTCCAGGTCACCGAGTTCGGCGCCCAGGTTGCGCCCGAGAGGGTGCGCGGCGCATTGATCCGCTTATAGCTGTTCACGGTCGGATTGGTGATCGCCGCCATCGCATCAGCCGAATGGATGATCCCCCCAATGAAGTTGAGGCCGAGGCGGGAAAGACCGCCATCAGGACCAACAAAGACATTCTCGCCGTTCCTCCAGGCCGAAATGTGCATATGGCAGCCATTGCCGGTCAGGTGCATGAAGGGTTTGGGCATGAAGGTGGCGCGCAGGCCGTGCTTTTCCGCGATGCTCTTGACCATATATTTGAAGAAGGCCTGGCGATCGGCGGTGACCAGCGCGTCGTCATATTCCCAGTTCATCTCGAACTGGCCGTTCGCGTCTTCATGATCGTTCTGATAAGGTTTCCAGCCGAGCGCCAGCATGGAATCGCAGATTTCGGTGATCACGTCATAGCGGCGCATCAAGGCCTGCTGGTCATAGCAGGGCTTTGCCTGAGTGTCCGCTGCATCCGCTATACCCGTTCCGTCCTGCGCGATCAGGAAGAACTCGCACTCCACGCCCGTCTTCAACTGCAGGCCCTGCTCCGCGGCGCGGGCAATCTGCGTCTTGAGCGCATTGCGGGGGGATGCCTCGACGGGCGCCCCATTCATCCAGAGATCGGCAGCCAGCCAGCCCACTTCCGGTTTCCAGGGCAATTGAATGAGGCTCGCCGGATCGGGCCTCGCAAAAAGGTCCGGGTCGGCCGGGGTCATGTCGAGCCAGGTGGCGAAGCCGGCAAATCCTGCCCCGGACTTCTGCATGCCTGCAATGGCCGCCGCGGGCACCAGCTTGGCGCGCTGGCTGCCGAAGAGGTCGGTATAGGAGATCAGAAAATATTTTATGCCCGTTTTCTGGGCGACATCCGCGAGATCGATGGTCATGATCGGTATCCTTGCCCCTTAGCAGCGGCGATCCTCTTGAACCTTCCGCTCCGATGAACTTGTCCCGCCTGCGAAGCAGAAAGTTTTTGGGCCCC
>DATEFI010000229.1:0-3184 GCA_035280705.1 Rhizorhapis sp.
CTGTCCGTGCTGGCCGGGGCCATATTCACGCTTGTTGACGGGAGATTTCGGGCGGCCCCAGATGTTTTCACCCATCCGGCGGTCGAGCTTGTACTTGGCGCTGGTGCGCTTCGTCATCGGTAATTCCTTACAATTGCAACAACGTCTTATCACCTTCCTGGTCCGAAAACCGTCCGGCTTCGGGGAAGGCGATGGTTCTTCCCGGTATTCCGCGCTACCTGAGCCAGGTCAGGCAGGGCCACCGCTTCACCGGGGTGCGGGGCCAATTGCGAAGGGGTGCCTATGACGGGGGAGGGCGCTGGAGTCAAGTCCCATCCCTCGGCCATTTCCCGGCTCGACAGGGGCGCTGGCGATGCTAAGGCGGCGCCATGCAGAATGAGCCCGTCATTGCCGCCGATCAATGTCAGACCATGGGTGAAGTCCGCGCCGGGGTGGACGCACTCGACCGAGAGCTGATGCTGCTGCTTGCGCGGCGCTTTGGCTATATGCGGGCGGCGGCCAGGATCAAGGCCGACCGCGATATGGTGCGGGATGAGGCGCGCAAGGCAGAGGTCATCGCCAATGTTCGCGCCGAGGCGGTTGGTCTGGGCCTGCCGGAGGAACTGGTGGCCGGCCTCTGGGAACGGCTGGTTGAAGCATCCATCGCTTACGAACTCGATACATTCGATGATATTCGCAAGCGAGGCTGATCAGCTATTTTGGAACCCGTGCATCCGGCGGGACCATTGGAAAGCGATCACCGCGCCCTTGGCGGGCTGAATCATCAGCAGGGCCAGCACCGCCGTCAGGGCAGGCCAGAACAGCATCTGTGCCCACAGGGGCACGTTGAAGATCATGTTCACCTCGATCAAAACCGGCACGATGATGTGCCCGAGCAGCAGGATGACGAGATAGGCCGGGAAATCGTCCGCCTGATGCCCCTCCCAGTTCTGGCCGCAATGGCTGCAACTCTTCACGGGCTTCAGGAAGCGCGAAAAGAGCGGCGCCTCGCCACAAGAGGGGCACTGGCCACGGAATGCGCGATGCAATAGCGGCAGGAACGGGCGATCTTCAAGCTGGGTCATGGCGCTTGCCATAAAGCAAGCGCGGGGATATATCAACTTGCGTAATTGATGTATAAAACATCAATATGGATGCTTGAATGATAACATCGGGACAGCTTCGCGCAGCAAGGGCGCTGCTGGGCATTGACCAGCGGGCGCTGGCTGCGCTTGTGGGCGTGTCGCTGCCCACCGTGCAACGCATGGAGTCGTCGGGCGGCATCGTCAGGGGAAATGTCGATACGCTGACGAAGATCGTGAACGGTCTGCGAGAGGCGGGCGTCGAGCTGATCGGCGATAATGTGCCGAGCAGTGGGGGCGGCCGAGGGGTCCGCCTGATCATGCCTGGAGGAAGGCGGAATGCCGATCTTTGAAAGCTGGCTTGACCGAACGGGCCGCGCTCACCCGCCGGATCCTCGCCCGGCCCAGTCTGTCCGCGCTTCCCATGAGCGCTTCCTCCCCAAATTGGCCACTGTCCTGGCGGAAGGATATGGGTGGAGGCAATTGCAGGCCGATGTCCTGGCCGGTCTGACGGTCGCGGTCGTGGCTCTGCCTCTTGCCATGGCTCTCGGAATTGCGAGCGGGGCGTCGCCGGACAAGGGCCTTGTCACCGCCATAGTCGCGGGCTTCCTCATTTCCCTCCTGGGCGGTTCCCGGGTCCAGATCGGCGGCCCCACCGGCGCCTTTGTGGTCGTGGTGTTCAGCGTTATTGCCAGGCACGGCTATGACGGGCTTGTGCTGGCGACGCTGCTTGCCGGGATCATCCTTGTCATTGCCGGCTATTCGCGGCTGGGCGGTCTTATCCGCTACATTCCAGCGCCGGTGGTGACGGGGTTCACGGCCGGAATAGCCGTGATCATCGCCACCACCCAGATAATGGATCTGGCTGGGCTTTCCATCCCCGATGCTCCCGCCGACTTCCTGCCCCGCTGGCGGGCCTATTATCAGACGGCGTCCACTTTTGACGGACCCACGCTCCTGCTGGGATTGGGCTGCCTTGCCATGATCCTGTTGCTGCGCAGATTCGCGCCGAAATTGCCTGCCTATCTGCTGGTCATCATGATGGCGGTCCTGGCCGTGCGGCTTGGCGGGCTGGACGTCGCAACCATCGGGTCCCGCTTTCCCGCCTTGCCAGCGGGTATTCCCATGCCGCGCGTGCCAAGCTTCGGCTTGGAAAAGCTGGTCGAGGTGCTTCCGGCCGCCTTCACCATAGCCTTTCTGGCGGGAATAGAGGCACTGCTGTCGGCGGTGGTGGCGGACGGCTTGACCGGATACCGGCACCGCTCCAATCAGGAACTTGTGGCGCAGGGCGTCGCCAATGCGGGATCGGCCCTGTTCGGCGGCCTGCCCGCTACCGGTGCAATTGCCAGGACCGCAACCAATGTCCGCAGCGGCGGCACGAGTCCCATTGCGGGCATCGTCCATGCCCTTGCGCTGCTGCTCTTCGTCCTCTTTGCGAGCGATCTCATGAAGCTGGTGCCGATGGCGGCGCTCGCCGCGGTCCTGCTGATGGTTGCCTGGGGCATGAGCGAGGCGGGCCGCTTCGTCAGTCTCCTGCGGATTTCGGCGGATGACCGGGCGGTGCTGCTCATCACCTTCGGCCTCACGGTGCTGGTGGATCTGACAGTGGCGATTGGCGTGGGTGTGACTTTGGCTTCGCTCATGTTCATGGCGCGCATGGCCCGCACGGTGCAGATCAGCACCCTGTCCGATGATATTGCCGAAGAACCGGGGCAGCGCGAGGGACTGCCGGTGGGCGTCGAGGTCTTTCGCATAACCGGTCCCTTCTTTTTTGGCGTCGCTGGCGAGTTGGTCGAGGTGCTGAAGCGGATCGACCGCCCTCCGCGGGCGATCATCCTGCGGATGGAGGAGGTGCCCTATCTGGATTCCAGCGGCCTTGTGGCATTGGCGGAACTCCGCCGCCAATGCGCGCGGCTTGGGAGTGCGGTGATCCTGTGCACCAGCGAGGACGATCTGCCGGGAAGGCTGGCCCATATCGAGGCGCATGGACCAGCCGCGCCGCTGCTGCTGGCGGAAAGTTTTGAAAAGGCGCTGGCGCTTGCGGCGGGGGTTTAGAGCGACATGCGTTTAGTCTGACCCAAGCCCATCCCGGCGTGGAACGTGAACGAAGCGCTATCCATCCC
>DATEFI010000230.1:0-7950 GCA_035280705.1 Rhizorhapis sp.
CCCGCCTTTGACATGGATGGAGGCACAGGCATGAATGCTCGTGCCATCATCATCGGTTCGCCGCGTTCCGGCTCGGGCAAGACCACCGTCGCCCTGGGGCTGATGCGGGCATTTCGCCGCAGGGGTCTTCGAGTGAAGGCGGCAAAGGCGGGCCCCGATTATATCGATCCCGCCTTTCACGCGGCAGCCTGCGGAGGAGACAGCGTCAATCTCGATAGCTGGGCGATGCCGCCCGATCTGCTCGCCTTCCTGCTGCGGCAGGCGCAGGAGGACGCGGATCTTCTCATCATCGAAGCCGCCATGGGCCTGTTCGACGGGGCAGGGGAGGTGGAGGGAAGGCGCGGTGCAGCTGCTGATCTTGCCGCGCTGTTCGGTATACCGGTGGCGCTGGTGATGGACGTATCGGGGCAAGGGCAGACGGCAGGGGCAGTAGCGTGCGGCTTTGTCCATTATGATCCGGGAGTCCGTATTGCCGGGGTGATGGCCAACCGCGTCGCCAGCGGCCGCCACCGCTTGCTGGTGGAGCAGTCGCTCCAACGGACTGGTCTTCCGCTCCTTGGCGCATTGATGCGTTCGGGTGGGCCCGACCTGCCGGAGAGGCATCTGGGCCTTGTTCAGGCCAGCGAGCATGACAATCTGGAGATGCTGCTGGATCAACTCGCCGACGCAATCGAGCAGCAAGTCGGTCTTGATGCATTGCTGACCGCAGCGAAGCCGATTGAGCAAGTTCCGTTCGCGTCGAAGCCCGCCAGCGCCCTTCCGCCCCAGGCCCAGCGCATTGCGCTGGCGCAGGATGAGGCCTTCAGCTTTGTCTATCCCCACATCCTTGCCGAATGGCGGCGGTCCGGCGCGGAAATCTTGCCTTTCTCGCCGCTTGCCGATCAAGCGCCCGATCCCTCATGCGATCTGTGCTGGCTGCCGGGTGGCTATCCCGAACTGCACGCGGGAAGACTGGCCGCCTCGAACATATTTCTGGAGGGCCTCCGCGCTTTCGCTCGCAAAGGGGCTGTGCACGGCGAATGCGGCGGGTTCATGCTGTTGGGACAGGGCATGGAGGACAAGCAGGGGGTCCGGCATGCCATGGCCGGACTCATGGGACATGAAACAAGCTTCGCCCGGCGCAAGCTCAATCTTGGCTATCGTGAAGCACGGCTGATGGCCGAATGCCCCCTTGGGCCCCGGGGCGGCATGTTGCGCGGACATGAATTCCATTATGCGACAGTCATGCCCGGCAATGACGAGCCGCTGGTGGACCTGGTTGACGGACAGGGAAACCGGATCGGACCCTCGGGGGGGAGGCGGAACAAGGTGACCGGCACCTTCTTCCACGCCATCGCCCAGCAATAAGAAAGGCGGGCCTTTGGCAAGGTCCGCCTTTCTGCTCAACGCGCGAAATTCAGTCTGCCAAGCTCGGAAAAGCGCTGAAGCACTGGCAAATCCCGCTTGCGCCCGAACAGCGTGACCGCAGCAAAGGTGATCATCGCCTCCAGTGCGAACACTGGCATATAGGCAATCGCCCAGTGTGCCCAGTCGGCAAAGGGAGTCGCCGCGTTTGACAGCAGCAGCCAGAACCCGACCATCGTTGCGACACCCGCATAATAAATGGCGTCCAGCCGCAGCACGCGGGCGAAGGTGAAGCGGTCGGCGACGCCCTGCCCGAACAAACGGCGCCCATAGCTCAAATGTACCGCCATCAGCGGCACCATCAGGGACAGCGAATTCACCCCGATATGCAACAGATCCTGCGGTTCGATCAGCGTCTGTAGCGCAAGGCCAAGGCCAAAGCCCATCATCGTGGCCCGGAATCCGAACAGCAGATAGATGGTCGTGGCGCCAATCAGGTGTAATTCGCTGGGTCCCACCGGCAGGTGCCAGCTCTGCATCAGCACGGAAAAGACCAATGCCGCAGCCGCCGTCTTGATGATGACGGCCGGTTCACGGATCAGCACCGGTGTTTGCGCCGCGAAAAGGGATAGTGCCGTTGCATTGGCCGCGGCAATTCTGACAGGATCGATGATCCCGACTTCGATATGCATATCTGTTCCTTCCCTGCGCCCGCCGCGCAGCAAATGGGTTCAAGGATGACGGCAATGCAAGGCATTACCGATCCAGGCAGGTCTCCCGGCTTGCGGTTGTCGGCTCGGCGCGCCTTCCCGGCATGGCTGCCAGTGGCATATTGCGCTTCGCCAACCGCTTACGGTCGCGGGGGCGGCTATGGCTTTGATCTTACGCCTGAACAGCTTTGAATCGCACCATATTCCCTTGGAGCTAGGCTCCGGCCTGGATGGCATACCGCTAGGGCAAATCGGCAGTCCGGACAAGAGCCGCCAACCGATTTCCGCTGCCTTCTCAGAAGGGCCGCCTCACGCAAGCCCGCAGGTCGGAAGAGTTGATTATTCAAAGGGAGATCAAGCCTGCCCAAAAAATGGCAGAAAAGGTGGTGACCCCTACGGGAATCGAACCCGTGTTTCAGCCGTGAAAGGGCCGCGTCCTAACCGCTAGACGAAGGGGCCCCGTAGCCGAGGCTGTGTAGAGCGCCGCCATTAGGGGAGGGGCGGGCGCTGGTCAAGTGCGTTATGGCGGAAATTGCGCAAGATTTTTTGGGCTTGTCTGGCCCGGGATCAATCCGCCCAGGCGGCGTCCTCTACATGAAGTTCGGCCGCAGGCCGCGACCCCCAATCGTCCAGCTTTGCCCGGCCCGCCATCCACAGCCGGCGTTCGCGGTCAGCACCCAGCAGCGCCTGGCCCAGAGGGGTGTCCGCCTGGCGGAACGCCACGGTCTTCAGGCTGCGGCCATCTTCGCCGGAAACCACCGCCCGGACGTGACCGTTCCCTACAATATCCGCTCTGATGATTCGCACAGGGCCAGTCGCGATCCGGGGCGCTGGCCAGCCGGTGCCATAAGGGCCGCCCTCTTCAATCGCCTCAAGAAACAGGGGATTGACGCCTCCCGGAGAAAGGACCGCGTCAACGAGCAGCGCGCGCTCGCCCTGTGCGCGGGCGACATCCGCCTCCAGCCGCGCATCGAGGAAGTCGGCCAGCGCATCGACCTTGTCCGCCATGACCGTAAGGCCCGCCGCCATGGCATGTCCGCCGCCCGCCACCAGCAGGCCGCTGTCCCGGGCCGCCATTACGGCAGCGCCCAGGTCAACGCCGGTGATCGAGCGCCCGGAACCTTTGCCTGTACCTTCATCGTCCAGCGCGATCACTATGGCAGGCCGGCCAAGTTTTTCCTTCAACCGACCCGCCACGATGCCGATGACGCCCGGATGCCAGCCGTTGCCCGCCACCAGCGCAACGGCGCGGTTGTGGTGGGCAGCCGTCAAGGCTTCGGCAGCCTCCTGCACGGCGGCTTCAATGGCGCGCCGTTCTTCATTGAGGGCATTGAGTTCAGCGGCAATGGCGCGGGCTTCCACTGGGTCTTCCGTGGTGAGCAGCCGGACGCCAAGATCCGATTTGCCGACCCGCCCCCCCGCATTGATGCGCGGCCCCAGCGCAAAACCGAGGTCGGAGCAGACCGGCGCACGTTGCAGGCGTGCAGCCTCGATCAGCGCCGACATGCCCACATTGCGCCGCTTGGCCATGACTTTGAGCCCCTGGGCCACAAAAGCGCGGTTGAGGCTCCGCAGCGATGCCACATCCGCTACCGTTCCCAGCGCGACGAGGTCGAGAAGGTCGATGAGCCGTGGCTCCGCCCGTCCGGTGAAATAGCCTCGGCCCCGAAGTTCCCTGAGCAGGGCGGCGCCCAGCAGGAAGGCCACGCCCACGGCAGCCAAGTGGCCATGCGCCGCGCCGTCCTCGCATTCATCGAGCCGGTTGGGATTGACCAGGGCATGCGCGACCGGGAGAGATGCGGCGCATTTGTGGTGATCCACCACGATCACATCCACTCCGGCGCCCCGCGCCATGTCCAGTGCATCAAATGCCTGTGCGCCGCAATCGACGGTGACGATCAGCGTCGATCCGCCCTCAGCCAGCCGGACAAGTGCCTCGCCGCTCGGGCCATAGCCCTCCATCAGCCGGTCGGGAATATAGGCTTGCGCGGCAAGGCCGAGTTCACGAAGCAGGCGGATGAGCAAGGCCGCACTGGTCGCGCCGTCAACATCATAATCGCCGAATATCGTCACCTTTTCCCGCGCCTGCACCGCATCGGCCATGCGTATTGCCGCCTTGTCCATGTCGCGGAAAAGGCTGGGATCGGGCATGAAGGCACGGATGGTCGGATCGCGGTGAGCGGCCATATTATCCCGCGTGCAGCCGCGTGCGAGCAGCAACTGCGTTATCAGATCGTCGGGCCTGAAGCCTGGGTCCCGCCCGTCCGCCCCTGTGCCGCGCCAGCGCCAGGGCTGGCCAAGGATGGAACGGGTGACATTGAGCGCGAGGGTCATGCTCCGCTGTTATCGGGTGGCTGGGCGGGGGGAAAGGGGTGAAATGGATTTTGGATTTTGAGGCTCCCTTTGGGCTGAGCCTGTCGAAGCCCTTGTCATGAGAAGAAACATGGCCGTTCGACAGGTTCGGGGCGAGCGGATCCTGGATGATCCCTGCGGATGTCTACTCCAACCTTGCAACCTGCGATAACCTCCCTACCTTCCAAAAAAATACCGCCTTTTCTCAATAGGGGTTCCTCTCCGCATGTCTTCGGTCATTTCGGTATCCGGCCTGTCGAAAAGCTATGCGACAGGCACCAAGGCGCTGGACCATGTCGATCTGGACATCCGCAGGGGCGAGATCTTCGCATTGCTTGGGGCCAATGGTGCGGGCAAGACGACGCTGATCAGCATCATTTGCGGGCTTGTCACCGCCAGCAGCGGAACCGTTTTGGTCGATGGCCACAACATCATCGGCGAATACAAGGCGGCTCGGCAGAAAATCGGCCTTGTCCCGCAGGAAATTTCCCTCGACATGTTCGAAAGCGTGCTGTCCACGGTGAACTTCAGCCGTGGTCTTTTCGGCAAGAAACCCGATCCTGGCTATGTCGAAAAGGTGCTGCGCGACCTGACGCTTTGGGACAAGCGCGACGCCAAGTCCGGCGAGCTTTCCGGCGGCATGAAACGCCGTTTGATGATCGCCAAGGCACTGGTGCATGAGCCCGAGATATTGTTCCTCGACGAACCCACTGCGGGGGTCGATGTGGAGCTTCGCCGCGACATGTGGGACCTTGTCCGTCAGATGCGCATGCGCGGTGTCACCATCATCCTGACCACCCATTATATTGAAGAAGCCGAGGAGATGGCCGACCGGGTCGGAGTCATCAACAAGGGCCGCCTGATCCTGGTCGAGGAAAAGAACACCCTCATGAAAAAGCTGGGGAAAAAGACGCTGACAGTGCATCTGTCGGAGCCTTTGGAGGCGCTTCCCGGCAGTCTTTCCGACTGGGACCTGCGCTTGTCCGAAGACGGGATGCAGGTCGAATATGTGTTTGACACCAAGGCCGAGCGCACCGGCATTTCCGCGCTGCTCGGCCGTATGGGCGATCTGGGCATTCCCTATCGCGACCTCAATACGCGTGAAAGCTCGCTTGAGGACATTTTTGTGGGGCTGGTGCGCGCGCCGGTGAAGGAGGACGCATGACGGGACCCAATCTGCGCGGTATTCTCACCATCTATCTGATGGAATTGCACCGCTTCCGCCGGACGATCCTGACCAGCCTGATGACGCCGGTCATCACTACGTCGCTCTATTTCATCGTCTTTGGATCGGCGATCGGGTCGCGCATGACGGAGATTGGGGGAATAGCCTATGGCTCGTTCATCGTGCCGGGCCTCATCATGCTGTCGATGTTTACCGAAAGCATCTTCAATGCCAGTTTCGGCATCTTCCTGCCCAAATGGACGAAGGCGATCTACGAGCCCTTGTCCGCGCCGATATCACCCTTTGAAATGGTGGTGGCCTATGTCGGCGCGGCGGCCACGAAGTCGATGATCCTTGGCCTCATCATTCTTGCGACCGCCAATCTGTTCGTCGAGGTCACAATAGCCTATCCGCTGGCCATGCTGGTCTTCATGGCTGTGATCGCGGTCACCTTCTGCCTGTTCGGCTTCATTCTCGGTATCTGGGCGAAGAATTTCGAGCAGTTGCAAGTGATACCGCTGCTCGTCATCATGCCGATGACTTTCCTTGGCGGGGCTTTCTATTCCATTGACATGCTGCCCCCCGCCTGGCGGACGGTGACGCTGTTCAACCCGGTGGTCTACCTCATCAGCGGCTTTCGCTGGACCTTCTTCGGCAAGGGGGATGTCAGCATAGCTATCAGCCTGGGTTTCACCACGGCCATGCTGATCTTGTGCCTTGGCGTCATCATCTGGATATTCCGCACAGGATACCGGCTGAAGGAGTGAGCAGCGCTGGCGGATAGGGGCCGGAAAGGTGTATGTAAGGCGAAGCTGTTGGCAGGAGACACACCATGCCGCAATTCGTCATCGAACGTGAAATGCCAGGAGTGGGCAAGCTCGGCGCCGGAGAACTGAAGGGCGCCTCTCAAACCTCTTGCGCGGTGCTGCGGGATCTGGGACCGGACATACAGTGGGTCCACAGCTATGTGACCGACGACAAGATCTACTGCATCTATCGCGCGCCCAGCGAGGATCTGATCCGCAGGCATGCGGAAACAGCCGGCTTTCCTGCCAACAAGATTTCTGCGGTCAGAAGCGTCATCGACCCGACGACGGCGGAATAGACGCTCCTTCCGATCTTTAGGCCTTTCGTCGTTTCCACCGGAACCCGTACCGCCCGGACGCATTGGAACAGTAGCGCTACCCTCCGCGGCTTTATGAGGTGATCACCCGGAGGGCGGCATGCGATCTCAGGAAAGGATGCGACATGGCAGAGAGATGGAGAGATGAGCAACGCTATCGCCAGGGTTCCCGCGGTGACTATCGCGGCGGCGAATATGGCGGCGATTACGGCCGCTATGGTGGCAGCTATGGCGGGTCCCGTGGAGATTATGGCGGCCGCGAGGCCGGAGGTTCTGGCCGTAGCTATTATGGCGGCGGTAGTGACGAGGACTATCGCCAGGGTAGCTCCTACGGCTATGGCCGCGAAGGTTCCTATGGCGGTGAATATGGCCAGCGCGGCCGTTACAGTTCCGGCCGTGAAAATGAAGAATGGGGCGGTGGCGGCTGGGAAGGCAGCCGCGGCTATACAGGCTCTGGAACCTATGGCGGCTCGGGCAGCTATGGCAGCGACTGGTCACGCCGGGGCGGCAGTTCCTATGGCTCCTATGGCGGCTATCGCGAACCCATGCGCGGCGATGAAGATCGCGGCTGGTGGGAACGCACCGGGGACGAAGTCCGCTCCTGGTTCGGCGATGAAGATGCGGAGCGCCGCCGCCGGATGGACGAATATCGCGGGCGAGGGCCAAAGGGCTATACGCGCTCCGACGATCGCATCCGGGAGGATGTCTGCGATCGCCTGTGCGATGACCCGCGCGTCGACGCTTCGAACATCGAAGTCAGCGTCTCCAACGGCGAAGTCACCTTGAGCGGGACCGTCGATGCTCGCGACGTCAAGCGCCGTGCAGAGGATTGCGCGGAAGATGTGTCGGGCGTGAAGAACGTCCAGAACAATCTGCGCGTCCAGATGGAGGGCGCTGGCCTTGGCAGCAGCACCACGGGCGCTTCAACTATGGCTACAGGCTCGACCGGAGCCAGCACCTCGACCGGCACGGCCAGCTCCACGACCGGCACAAGGACCAAGCAAACAGTCTGAACCGGCCAACATGGCAGGCGGCGGGTTTATCCCGCCGCCTTCGCCAATCCCTTCGACAACTGCAACGCCCCATTGATCCGTGCCTTGGGATCGCCCCAGGCGCGATTGATCACCAGCTTGCTGTCGGGCCGCAGCTTCGCCACGCCATTCAGGCGCTGCACATAGGCGATGAGGCCGGGCAGATTGGGGAAGCTGTCATTATGGAAGCTGACCAGCGCGCCCTTCGGACCCACGTCGATCTTG
>DATEFI010000231.1:0-14102 GCA_035280705.1 Rhizorhapis sp.
AGTTCGAAGACCGCTTCATCCAGATCGGCCTTCCGTACAAGATCATCGGCGGCTTCCGCTTCTATGAACGCGCGGAAATCCGCGATGCGCTCGCCTATCTGCGGCTCGTGAACCAGCCTGCGGACGATCTGGCCTTCGAACGGATCGTCAATGTTCCCAAGCGCGGCCTTGGCGACAAGGCGCTGGAGAAGATCTACCGCGTCGCCAGGGCGCAGGATATCGGCCTCACCCTTGCGGCTGCGCGCATCCTCGACACGGACGAATTGACCCCGCAGGCGCGGCGGAGCCTTGGCAATTTCATTGCCGACATCGCGCGCTGGCGGGACCAGTCGACGGCCCTTCCCCATGCCGAGCTTGCCCGGCTGATCCTGGATGAGAGCGGCTATACGGCCATGCTGCAGGCGGACCGTTCGGCCGAGAGCGCGGGACGGCTGGAGAACCTCAACGAACTCACCCGCGCGATGGAGGAATATGAGACGCTGGGCGCCTTTCTCGACCATGTGAGCCTGGTCATGGACAATGACGCCGTGGCGAGCGACCGCAAGGTCACGATCATGACCATCCACGCGGCAAAGGGCCTGGAATTCAATCGCGTTTTCCTTGCCGGCTGGGAGGAAGGGGTCTTTCCATCGCAAAGGACCCTCGATGAAGGCGGGCTCGCGGCGCTGGAGGAGGAACGCCGCTTAGCTTATGTGGCGATGACCCGCGCGCGGCGGCAATGCACCATCCTCCACGCTGCCAACCGGCGCATTTATGGCCAATGGACCAGTTCCATCCCCTCCCGCTTCATCGGTGAAATTCCGCCTGCGCATGTGAGGGAAGAAAGCAGCATGTCGGGCGGAGAGTCCCTCTGGCGCGCCAATTGGTCGGAGCGGGCTGATCCTTTCGCCAATGTTGCGCGGGGAACCGGCCGCGGCCCCGGCTGGCAGCGCGCGGCGCAGTCAGGCGGCTTCACGCGCGAACCCGCCCGCATCGTGGAGGCGCGTCAATCGGCGCTCAGCCTGGGCAACAAGGGCCGGTCCGACATGAAGGTCGGGCTTCGGGTTTTCCACAACAAGTTCGGCTATGGCACCATTGCCGAGATAGAGGGCAACAAGCTGGAGATCGACTTCGAACTGTCGGGACGCAAACGCGTGATGGACAGTTTCGTCAGCATTGCCTGAAGTCTTTCGTCATCCACGCGAAGGATGGAATCCCGCCTTCGCGGGGATGACGGTCGCAGGACTTGATGCAAGGCAAACCCTCAAATCACCGCCTTCGCCTCGCCACCCAGCATCTGCTGCCGCACCAGCGGGATGGGTGGGCCGCCATAGCTCAGGAAAGCGTCATGGAACTGCTTCCATGCCTTCCTGCCGCCCTTGTCCGCGGTCCAGTCGTCGCGAAGCTTGCGGATCATCAGCTTGCCCATCGTATAGTTGAGATAGGCAGGGTCATAGGTGCCGCGCGCAGCCTGCTGCCGGGCATTGCCTTCATCCTGATAGCATTGCTCGACGAACATCTTGCGGGACTGCTCCACCGTCATCCCCTGCGCATGCAGGCCAATGGCGGACAGGAAGCGGCAATCGCGCAGCAATGCGTTGGAAAGCTGGCCGATGTGCGTTTCCACATCGCCGTCATTAAGCCCGGCCTCCCACATCATCTCCTCGGTATAATGGGCCCAGCCCTCGGCGAAGGCATAGCCGACAAACACCTTGCCGAAGAGGAACTTTGACCGGTTGCTGTGCAGGAAATTCAGGAAATGTCCTGGCCACACCTCATGAACAGAGGTGAAGAGCAGGTCCTTCTCTCCCGGAATATAGGCATCTTGCACATCCTTGGGCCAAGCGGGGTCGGGCGGGGAGATATAATAGACGGACGGCAATCCTTTCTCATAAGGCCCGGGAATATCGATATAGGCGGCGTTCTGCCGGTTATAGGGCGGCGACTCCTCGACAAGCGCCTCTTCGGTTCCGGGGATCGAGACGATGTCCTTGCGCTTCAGAAATGCCTTGAGCGTCGGCAACTGCCTCCGCGCCGCCGCGACCACGCCGTCCTCCGGCTTGTCTGCGTTCATCTGGACCATGCATTCCGGGATGGTCTTGCCCGGCGCATAGTCGGCACAAGCGGCTTTCAGCGCATCCTGGTTGCGCTTGAGATCGGCACGGCCGACCTTTTCCAGTTCAGCGATCGATACCTTCACGCCCTCGGTCATCGCGAGCATATTGGCAAAGCGATCCGGCCCCAGCGCGAAATCCTGGGTCGCGTCCTTGCGCTGCTTTTCAAGCCAGTCGGCAAGCGCCTTCATGGACCTCGACGCAGCGCCCGCCGCCTCGTCGAACTGCTTTTGCAGCGCCGGGTCCTTCACCTCTGCAAAGGCGGCCTTGGCATCGCCGGTGAAATAGTCCGCCAGCCCTCCAAAGCCCGCCTTGCCATAGTCTACGAAGCTCAGCGGCAAGGGCGTCTGCAGGTTCACGCGGATCTGGTCGGCGGCGCGGGGAATGTTTCTTGCAAATGTAATGAACGCCTTCATCCGTACCGCCGGATCGGCATAGGGCCGCGCGATATAGACATTGGGATCAAGCCCGTTGTTGATATACCAGGCGGGATTGCGATGCGGGAAATCCGCCTCGGTAAGCCAGAAAAGCTGCCCCCGCGCGACCGCAATCAGATAGTCCCGCTCAAATGCCTGCTCCTTGCTGAGCTTCGCGGGATCGAAGGCTTCGGCCTTTGCAATGGCGTTCCTCAGAAAGTCCGCCTGGGCCGCCAATCCCTTGCTGCTCCAGTCTGGAAGCTGTCCGTCAAACTCATGACGCCCCTGATAGATGGCAAAGCTCGGATTGAGCTTGAAATAGCCCTCCAAAAAGGATGCCTCGAATTTCGGCCAGTCCGACGCTGCCGGATCGACCGCAGTAGCAGTGGTGGCCGCATTGCCATTGCTCGGACTATCCTTGCACGATGGCAGCAACCCGAAAAGGCCAAGGCAAGCAAGCAGGGTCAAAGGCTTTAGTTTCATGCGCGTCTGTCTCCCTGTTGCTGCAATGCGGCATCCTGTCTGAACCCCGGCTGTACTCTAGGAATTAGAAACCCCCTCGCAAGTCCCACGCGATCCGCAGTCCAGTTTTTTCTTTGCTCTCACAAGAATTTGCCCTCTTGCTCAGCAAAGAGCGCAACGGCTAACGGAGTTTCATGAGCCAAGGCGCCTATCCGCATCCAATCCAAGTTCCGGCATACCGCCTGTATCTGATTGGACGGCTAAGCGCCGTTCTCGCGCAATATGCGATGATGCTGGCGATCGGCTGGCAGGCCTATAACATCGCCCGCGAAACCATGAGCACGGCGGCCAGCGCGGCGCAGCTCGGCTTCATCGGCCTCGCGCAATTCCTGCCCCTGTTCCTTTTGACGCCCCTCACCGGCTGGGTGGCGGATCATTTTGACCGGCGGATAGTGGCGCGCTGGTCCCTCGCGCTGCAGATCCTGTGCGCGCTCGTGCTCGGCCTTGCGACCTATGAAGGTTGGGCCAGCCTGCCGCTCATCTTCACGCTGGCCGCTTTCCTGGGGGCAGCCCGCGCCTTCAACGGCCCGGCAATATCGGCGCTCGCCCCAAATCTGGTGCCGCGCGAGATATTGCCCAATGCCATTGCGATCAGCAGCGTGGCATGGCAGGCCGGCATGATCATCGGCCCGGCGCTCGGCGGCTATGTCTATGCCATTCAGCCTGCGGCGGCCTATGGGACCAGCGCCCTTTTGTACCTCGTGGCGCTCCTTTGCATGTTCCTGATCGGCAAGGTTCCCCAGCCCGAGCAGGACAGGACCCGTCATCCGATTGCGCAGATGCTGGACGGCATCGCTTATGTTCGCCGGAACCGGCTGGTGCTCGCTGCGATCACGCTCGACCTGTTCGCCGTACTGCTCGCCGGGGCGACGGCACTGCTGCCCGTCTATGCCCGCGACATATTGCACGTCGGCTCTGCGGGGCTCGGCCATCTTGCCGCTGCCCCGGCTGTCGGAGCTGGCATAACCGCCCTGTGGTTCTCCTTCCGCCCCATCAAATCCGAGGTCGGGCTGAAGATGCTGGTGGCAGTCATCATATTCGGCCTCGCCACCATCGCTTTCGGGCTGTCGACTTGGGTCTGGTTTTCCCTGGGCTGTCTCGTGCTACTGGGTAGCGCCGACATGTTTTCGGTCTATGTGCGCCAATCGCTGATCCAGCTCCACACCCCGGACGAAATGCGCGGGCGGGTAGGTAGCGTGTCGCAGCTCACCATCTCGGCCTCAAATGAGCTTGGCGAGGCGGAATCGGGGTTTCTGGCGGCGCTGGTGGGCCCGATACCGGCGGTGGTGCTCGGCGGCATCGGAGCCATTGCCATCACCTTGGCATGGGCCAGGATTTTTCCGGAATTGAGACTTGCACGAACTTTTGATCCGCCCGAAAGTGCCGCGGATCGCCGGCCCAGGGAGAATGTCAGATGAAAGCTTCCAATATCCTCGACACCATCGGAAATACGCCGCATATCCGCGTCAACCGGCTGTTCGGCAATGCCGAGGTCTGGGTGAAGTCGGAACGCGCAAATCCCGGTGGCTCCATCAAGGATCGCATCGCACTCTCCATGATCGAAGCTGCCGAACGGTCCGGTCAGCTCAAGCCCGGCGGCACCATCATCGAGCCGACTTCGGGCAATACCGGCGTCGGCCTTGCCATGGTCGCAGCGGTCAAGGGTTATAAGCTGATCCTGGTCATGCCGGAATCCATGTCGCTCGAACGGCGCCGCCTGATGCTCGCTTACGGGGCGGCATTCGACCTTACACCCAAGGAAAAGGGCATGAAGGGCGCCATTGAGCGCGCACTGCAACTGATCGACGAGACGCCGGGAAGCTGGATGCCGCAGCAGTTCGAAAATCCGTCGAACATCGACGTCCATGTCCAGACGACGGCGCAGGAAATTCTCAACGACTTCGCCGATGCGCCGATCGATGCGCTGATCACTGGCGTCGGAACGGGCGGCCATATCACCGGCTGTGCCGATGTACTAAAAAAGGCGTGGCCTTCGCTCAAGGTGTTTGCGGTAGAGCCCACGCTTTCCCCCGTCATCAGCGGCGGCGCGCCCGGCCCTCACCCGATCCAGGGCATTGGCGCGGGCTTTATCCCGGCAAATCTGCATACGCAGCTTCTGGACGGCGTGATCCAGGTCGATCCCGCCGATGCCAAGGAAATGGCCCGCCGGGCCGCTCGTGAAGAAGGCATGCTGGTCGGCATTTCCTCCGGCGCCACGCTTGCCGCCATCGCGCAGAAGCTGAAGGAATTGCCAGAGGGCAGCCGCGTGCTTGGCTTCAACTATGACACGGGCGAGCGCTATCTTTCGGTGCCGGATTTCCTGCCGGAATAACCCGGCTTTCGGCATAAGCTGCTGTTTTACTCGCCATCCCCGCGAAGGCGGGATCCATCTTCCTGATACGCCATTCGGACAGGCTGGATGGCAATTCAGGATGAGTAAAACCAAGCAAATCCGGGCCTGGAGCATCATCATCCTGTATCCGGCACAACCGGTCGCGACATCCTTGCTCCCGAATCCGGAGCCGGGATAAGGATCGGTCCGGCGCGTTCCGCTAACGGCGCCATCTCAGCATATCAGGGGGCTTGGACAGGAATGCGCAAGCCGTGACCGATCGCGATAATGATGACGCCATGACTTCCCCAACGCGCAGCCCGCGCTGGCCGCTGGCGCTGCTGCTGCTCATTGTCCTCGCCCTTCCCGCGGCCATCGGCCTGCATGAGCAACAGCAGGCGCCAAAGGTGCAGGGCCCTGTCCAGCAACCAGCCCATCAAGCACAGCAGGCGAAAGCACAGGTCCCCGTCCCTGCGGTGGAGCCGGTGGTCGTGAAGCTGGTCGCGCCTCAACAGGCACGAGTCATCAATGCCGCCATTCCCTTTTCCGCTCTGCCGAATCCGGCTGCCAAACCCTTCAAATTGAAGATGGGGGACCTTGACCTCGATCGCGCCACCGACTGCCTGGCCGCCGCCCAATGGTATGAAGCGGGCGACGATCCGGTGGGTCAGCGTGCCGTGGCCCAGGTCGTGCTGAACCGCGTCCGTCATCCGGCTTTTCCAAAGACCGTATGCGGCGTGGTCTTCCAGGGTTCGGAACGCGCCAGCGGATGCCAGTTCACCTTCTCATGCGACGGCGCTCTGGCACGGACACCGTCAGCGGCCGCATGGGACCGCGCCCGCCAGGTCGCGCGGGATGCCTTGTCGGGTTCCGTCTATAGCAAGGTCGGCACCGCGACCCATTATCATACGGACTGGGTGGTCCCCTATTGGAGCAGCAGCCTCGACAAGGTCTCGGCGGTCGGCACTCATCTATTCTTCCGCTGGAAGGGCTGGTGGGGCACACCCGCCGCCTTCAAGACCGTCACGCCAGGCAAGGAACCGAAGGTCGCCCTCATTGCCCGCCTGTCCAGGGCGCATACCACCAGCACCATGGACGATCCGGAATTGCCATTGACGCTGGCCACCGCTACCAGCGCTCCCGCCGCCCGCTTCACCGGACCAATCACTCCGGTATCGGCTGGCCAGCGCTTCGGGCAGGCGGAAGTCGTGGCGGTTTCGCCTGACGGCGCCTCTTTCATCCTTGCCTCGCCCCGTTCTGCCTCGGCCGACAGTCTTCAGTCGCAGGCGGCGAAACTTTGCGGCGGACGCCAGCGCTGCCGGGTGCTGGCCTGGACGGACGCAGCGCGCACGCCAGGCGGCTTTCCCATCATGGACGGGCTGCTCGACGCCATGGCCTACAGCTATATGCGTGGCGAAGGCATTGAGCGGTCGCTCTGGAACTGCGAGCAGCACCCGCGCAGCAACAAGAGCCAATGCATGATCGATCGCAACCCGGTGAAGGTTGCCTTCGGTGCCAGCGGCGCAGCACCCAGCGCGCAGCTTAAATAGCTTCAGCTCACAACGAACATTTCCGGGTCCAGCGCCATTACCGCGTCCGCGCCGCCTTCTATCTTCCGCCGCAGCGCGCCTGCATCGGGCATGATCCGCTCCGCAAAGAAGCGCGCCGTCACCAGCTTGGCCTCCAGGAACTTGGCGTCCCCTTCGCCCGCGTCCAGCATGCGTATGGCGGCGCTCGCCATGCGCAACCACATCAGCCCCACCGAAACGATGCCGAGGATGTGCATATAATGATAGGCCCCGGCGCCCGCATGATTGGGGTTCTGCATTGCATTCTGCATCAGCCACATGGTTGCAGCCTGCAACTGGCCATTGGCTTTTTCCAAGGCCGTGGCAAAATCCGCCAGCCTTTCGTCCTTTTTCGCCGAGGCAACTTCCTCAGCGATGATCTTGAAGAAGAGCTGGATCGCCCGTCCGCCATTCATGGGCAGCTTGCGCCCCACAAGGTCCATGGCCTGAACCCCATTGGCGCCCTCATAGATCATGGAAATGCGAGCGTCGCGCACATATTGTTCCAAGCCGGTTTCGACAATATAGCCGTGACCGCCAAAAATCTGCTGCGCGTTCGTTGCGATTTCATAGCCCTTGTCGGTGCCATAGCCCTTGATGACGGGGGTAAGCAGCGAAGTCAGGTCATCGGCCGACTGCCGCTCTTCTTCCGTGGGGGCTTTGTCCGACAGATCGACCTGTAGCGCCCCCCACAGGCACAGGGCGCGCAGCCCTTCATTCATCGCCTTCCCCTCCATCAGCATCCGGCGCACATCGGGATGGACGAACAGGAGATCGGCCTTTTCCTCGGGCTCGGCGGGACCCGTCAGCGCCCGTCCCTGCCGCCGTTCCCGCGCGTATTTCACCGCGTTTTGAAGCGCCACTTCGCCGAGCGCCGGACCTTGCAGGCCCACGGCGAGCCGCGCCGCGTTCATCATGATGAACATCGCGGCCAGCCCCTTATTCTCCTCGCCGACCAGCCAGCCCTTGGCCCCGTCATAATTCATGACGCAGGTGGCGTTGCCGTGAATCCCCATCTTCTCCTCTATGGATCCGCAAGTCACGGCATTGCGCTCGCCCAGTGAACCATCCTCCTTGACCAGCACCTTGGGCACGACGAACAGGGAGATGCCCTTGCTGCTTTCCGGCGCATCAGGCGTCTTGGCGAGGACCAGATGAATGATGTTGTCCGTCAGGTCGTGCTCGCCCGCCGAAATGAAGATCTTCGTGCCGGTGATCGCGTAGCTTCCATCTTCATTGGGCGCCGCCCGCGTCCGAATGAGACCCAGGTCCGTCCCGCAATGGGGTTCGGTCAGGTTCATCGTGCCGCCCCACTCGCCAGAGATCATCCTGGGAAGATATTTGTCCTTCTGCTCCTGGCTGCCCTTTGCCAGAATTGCCGAAACGGCGCCCAGCGCAAGGCCGCCGTACATGGCAAAGGCCATGTTTGAGCTGATCAGATATTCCTCGAAAGCGGTGGAAAGAACATGGGGCATGCCCTGCCCGCCAAATTCCTCCGGCATGCCGAGCGTCGGCCAGCCGCCGTCCACGAATTGCCGATATGCTTCCTTGAAGCCGCCGGGCGTCGTGACGCTGCCGTCCGCATGCCGGGTGCAGCCTTCCCGGTCCCCGACATGGTTCAGCGGAAAAAGCACTTCGGCTACAAAGCGCCCGCCTTCGGTGAGCACGGCATCCACCACATCCGGCGAGGCGTTCTGAAAGCCCGGAATATTTGCATAGCGGTCGAGCTGCAGCACCTGCTCCAGCACGAATTTCGTGTCCTTAACGGGGGCTATATAGGTGGGCATATTTCCTCTCCGGCCATTCTCTGGTTGACCCAATCTGGGCAGCGGGACTGACGCGTCGGGGAAATAGTCTCAGATGCTTCCCTCAAGCGTCGCCACAAAGTGCGAAAGCTCTTCAATAGCCTCATCGATATCCTGTTTCTGGCGGGCCAACAGGTCTATGCGCGCCAGGCACTTGGCGACCGTCACCCGCTTCTGTTCGGCGCGGCCGTCATTGCGGTCGTAAAGGTCGACCATTTCCCGAATATCTGCCAGGCTGAACCCGACGCGCTTGCCCCGCAAGATCCAGGCAAGGCGGGCGCGGTCGCGCCGGGAATAGATGCGGGCAAGCCCCCGCCGCTCCGGCGCAATCAGCCCTTCATCCTCATAAAAGCGCAGGGCGCGCGGCGTGACCTTGAATTCCTCGCAAAGCTCGGAAATGCTGTAATTCTCCTTGCCCTCGAGGTCAGGCAATTCAATTCCGGCGATGGGCCTTTTGGATATGCTATGCATATCCTTGCGGTAAATGACGTTTACGTTTACGTCAAGACGAACGTCGGCACATGGGCTCTCCATCCATTCCCCGGACAGATCCCGCCAATCCGCTGCTCGAAGAAACCCGGGGTACCGATACCCCGGCAAAGGAAGCGCGCTCGGTACATAATTTGTCGCATTCCAGGTCGACCGCCCCCGCCAGCGCCACCCGGTCCCCCTCATATTGCGCCACAATTATGCATCGCGAAGGTTTGTCAAAGCGCAGCACAAGCAGCTGGCCCGCCCGCTTTGCTCGTCCTCGTCCCATGCACCGGGACTTGCCCCCCGACATTGCCAAGGCGCCGAACCGGTACTCCCGGTCCCCATCGGGAAGCATGCAGAGCATGTCGGCCCCGCCCTCATGACGGCGCAGGAAAACACCAGCCGGATCAACCTTCGACGCATCGTCGATCGCGCCACTGGCAATGGCGGCTTGCTCAAGATCGGGGCTGTCATCAACAGGCGGATTGGAAGGCGATTGCCCGCCGCAAGCCGTCAGAAGCAGGATGAAGGCAAGGCTAATCCGCGTCCGGGACATATTCCAGCCCGTCACCGGTCACCCGCCGGTAAAAGCAACTGGTTCGCCCGGTATGGCAAGCGGGGCCCACTGGTTCCGCTTTCACCCAAAGAGCGTCCTGGTCACAATCGACGCGCATCTCCACGACATGCAGGAAATTCCCGGATGTCTCGCCCTTCTTCCAGAGGCTCTGGCGGCTGCGGGACCAGAAATGGGCGATGCCGGTGTCTCGCGTCAGGGCCAGCGCCTCCGCGTTCATATGCGCCACCATCAGAAGATCGCCCGACCCGGCGTCGGTCACGACTGCCGTGATCAGCCCATGGGCATCAAATTTGGGGTCCAGCACCGCCCCATTTTCGCGAACGTCCGTCATATCCCCTCTCTATAAGGAGAGGACGCATGATTTACAAAATTTTCGGACGCCAGGGGCCGGGGGAACCTATCCCGTCCTTACATGGAGGAGAGCGTTCACCAGCGTGGCCTCCACATAGGGTTTGGACAGCACCATATGTTCAGGGTAGCGGTCCTCCAGTCCCGATGGCCCATATCCGGTGGCGAACAGGAACGGCACGTCATGGGCGGCGAGAGCTTCGGCCACGGGATAAACCCGCTCTCCGCCCAGATTGACGTCCAATATGGCGGCATCGACCTTCTGCGCGACCCTTTCCACCTGGTCGAGCGCCTGCCCTACCGTCCCCGCCAGGCTTACCACCTCACAGCCAAGGTCCTCGAGCATCTGTTCCAGCAGCATCGCGACGAGCGCCTCGTCCTCCACGACAAACAGGCGCAGCCCGCGTAATGGCTCATGTACTGTCATAGCGGTGATACCTTGTGCGATGCGGGAAGGCGGACCACGCCTTTGAAACCGTCCGGGTCGTAACGCAAATCCACTTCTCCATCCAATTCGCGGGTTAATCCCTGTTCGACGAGCCGGGTGCCGAAACCGCGGCGCGCGGGGGGCGTCACTGGGGGACCGCCCTGTTCATTCCAGAATAGCTCCACAACAGGCGTGCTGGCCGACCGGTCGACCGTCCAGCAAACGTCAAGCCGCCCTTCCGCGACCGAAAGCGCGCCATATTTGGCCGCATTGGTGGCAAGCTCATGAAACGCCATGTTAAGCGTCACGGCGGCGTTGGGGCTCAGCATCACTTGCGGCCCGCCGAAAATGATGCGCGGCGCGCCGTCGCTGGCGGAAAGCGCATAAGGCGAAAGCGTCCGCCCGATGACATCGGCGAGGGAGGCGCCTTCCCAGGACGCTTCGGTCAGCAGATCATGCGCCCCGGCAAGTGCCGTGATCCGGCCTTCGAACAATTCGCTGAACTGTTCGGGAGAGGCGGCGCTCCGGCGGGTCTGCATGGCGATCGACTGGACGGTGGAAAGCGTATTCTTCACCCGGTGATTAAGTTCGTCCAGCAACAGCCGCTGCCTTTCCTCCACCCATTTGCGTTCAGTGATGTCCATGTAAACAGCGGTGGCCTCGGTAGCCCTGCCGTTGCCATCGCGTTCGATGTGAAAGCGGGCTGCCAGCCAATGGGTGGAGCCATCGGGCCAGATCACCCGATGTTCCGCCTCCAGATATTCAGTGTCACCGATCAGCGTCCTGGCCCTGATATTTTCCATCGTCGCCCGATCGTCCGGATGATAGACGCTGCGGACGTCGTCCAGCGTCATCTGCTGGTCGCCGGGCTGGCCAAAGAGCATGGCGAAGCCGGGCGTGTGCATGATCGTGTCAGTGTCGAGGTCAAAAATGACCTCGCCCATCCGCGCGGTCTCCATCGCAAGACGCAGCTTCGCTTCGGCACGGGCGGTTTCCAACTCCCTTTCCTTGAGCGCGGCCTCGCGGCGCATCTTGCCCAGACGAAGCGCCGCGTCGATCCGCGCCAGCAGCTCGCGCGCGCCGAAGGGCTTCACGACATATTCGTCCGCGCCCGCTTCGAGCCCTTCGATCCGCGCCTCGGGGCCCGCTCGGGCGGACAGCAGCATAACAGGCAAAGTTTCGGTGGCCGGATCGGCCCGCAAGGCCCGCAGCAGGCCGAAACCATCCAAAGTGCCCGGCATCATCACGTCCGACAGGATCAGATCCGGGTGCGGCCGTTCCCTGAGCGCCGCAAAGACCGCGTCCACATCAGGCACCGCATGCACGTCATAGCCAGCGCCGATCAGGATCCGCCCCACATAAGCCCGCATGTCCGCATTATCGTCGGCCAGAAGGACGCGGCGCCCCACTCCGGCGCCGTCCGCCTCCGGCATGTCGGCAAGCGGAGCGTCATGACCGGCGGGCAGCCAGTGCTCTGCCTCCCGCGCAAAACCGACCGCCCGGGAGTCCTTGGACGAAGCCAGCGGCTCACCGTCCGCAACATCCTCTGCAGCCGCCCGCCGCAGCGGAATGGTCACAACAAAGCTGGTGCCTTGCCCCGGCTGGCTTTCGGCCGTGATCTGCCCATTATGAAGCCGAACCAGTTCGCGCACGAGCGAAAGGCCGATACCGCTTCCTTCATGACTGCGGCCACCCTGGCCCTTGACCCTGTGAAAGCGTTCGAAGATGAGCGGCAGCTCTTCAGCCGGAATGCCAACGCCGCTGTCACGGACGGTCAGCCTGGCCATGCCGCCCGCCTGGCGCAGGGAAATCGCGATTTCCCCCTCCAGCGTGAACTTGAAGGCGTTGGAGATAAGATTGAGGACGATCTTCTCCCACATCTCCCGATCGACCGGCACCGGATCATCAATGGCGCAATCGATCTTCAGCGCAATGCCGGCTTCGGAACAGGCGGAGTCGAAATGACTTGCAAGCTCCATGGTCAGAGCGGCGAGGTCCGTCTTTTCGAACCTTGCCTTTACGCGCCCTTCCTCGAGGCGCGAAAAATCGAGCAGGGCGTTGACGAGCTTCTGCAGGCGAAGCGCATTGCGCTGAACCCCCTCCAGCAGCGGCCGGTCCTCCGTGAACACCGGGCGGCTCAGCATTTCCTCCAGCGGCCCCAGCATCAGCGTCAAGGGCGTGCGGAACTCGTGCGACACATTGGCGAAGAACTCGGTCTTCAGCCGGTCCAGATTTTCCAGTCGCGCGTTCGCTTCCACCAATTGCTCCGACATTGTCTTCAACTGGCGATTGGCTTCCTTGAGCTCTGCGCCGCTCCGCCGGACTTCGGCCTCGATGCTGTCCCGTTCCCTGATGCCACGGCTGCGGCCCACCACCGCAGGACCAAGCCCGTCGCGGGACAGGATGAATTCCGTAACGTCCTCGACACGGTGGAGAATATGGCTGATGCGGCCTTCAGCGCCCTTTATGGGAGTGTTTATGGGGCTCCAGTAGCGCACTTCGAAACGGCCCGAGCCGTCGCGCAGGGGAATGTCATATTTCTGCACGCCCATGGCGTCCGCAACGCCATCACGCAGGACACGGTCGAGCGAGATTCGAAGCTCGCCAGGACCATCTTCGCTTTTGTCGCCGGGATTTTCGGGAAAGACTTCGAAAAGACCGCGACCGATCATGGCCGCACGTTCGGTTCCCGTCGCTGCAAGATAGGCCCGGTTCACGTCGGCAATGGAATATTGGGGCGGATCGGCATTGAGGAGCAGGTAAGGACCGGGTGCCGCATTGAATATAGCGTGAAAATCTATTTCGGGATCCGAACGGGCCATGGCTCTACATCTGCCCCAAAAAGGGGGATGCAGTGAGGTCCAACCTCTGATTCGGCATTGCGTGCACTCCCCTGATCCGGGCATGTGCGACCAATATTTTCATTGACTTAAGCCTAACCCATATCCTCATTCCTTGCAATGCGGGCTAACTTGTTTCGCTTCGGAGTCTAAACGAAAACTGGATCATTCCGGCGGAAATCGCCTTGCCTCGGAGGCTGCCCCTACCCAAATTCCAGGGATGGCGATGGTTAATGGAACCCCGAATGGCGCCCGCAGGGAAAAGCTGCGGCTGTTCCTTTTGTTGCTTGGCATCATGCTGATCCTGCTTGCGCCTGTAGTGGGCGTGCTGCCCGGACCCGGCGGGGTGATTCTGCTCGCTGCGGGACTCGCCCTCACCCTGAAGAACAGCAATTGGGCGAAGCGCGCTTATGTCCGCTTCAAGCAGCGCTTTCCAAAATATGGCCGCTGGACCGACTGGAGCCTGCGCCGGAGAAGCTATTTCCGGCGTCTGAGGAGAAAAGAAGAGGCTGAGGAAGCCAATGATTGACTCAACGACCAGTTTTGCCTATCGGCGCTGCATCTGAGGCCGCCCGGCTGTGGCGGCCCTTTTCATTATGCTATTTGATTTGAGGAATGAGCGATGAAGCGCACCTATCAGCCGAGCAAACTCGTGCGCAAGCGGCGTCACGGCTTCCGGTCCCGCATGGCGACCCCGGGC
>DATEFI010000232.1:0-10798 GCA_035280705.1 Rhizorhapis sp.
CGCCTCGGGCACGATCTGCTCCCCATAATAGCGGGCCGTCACCTGCTTGGCCTTCAGGAACCCTGGATCACCCTCCCCCCGCGCCAGCATGCCAGCAGCAATCCTCCCCTGCCGTTCCATCAGCCAGCCGCAGACCGCAACCGAAACCATGGTGAGGAAAGGATAGCTCCCGGCGAGCCGGTCGTTGACCGGCGCATTCAGCATCCATCCCGCCACATCCTTGATCGCATCGCAAAGCGCCAACAGACTTTCCCCAGCGCTTTCGCCACGAATGTCGGCAAGCAAACTTCCCAATGCCTCTCCGCCGTCGCCTGTCAGCTTGCGGCCGGCAAGGTCCGCGGCCTGAATGCCGTTGGTGCCTTCGTAGATGGGAGCGATCCGCACATCCCGGTAATGCTGGGCAGCACCGGTTTCCTCGATAAAGCCCATGCCGCCATGGACCTGCACGCCAAGCGACGCCACTTCGCAGCCAAGATCGGTGCCATGAGCCTTCGCGAGCGGCGTGATCAGGTCCAGGCGTTTCCTCGCTCCGGCCACGCCAAGATGCGCCCGGTCCACCTGCCCGGCCGCATAATATACCAGCGCCCGGGCCGCCTGGGTCTGGGCCTTCATCCGCAGCAGCATGCGCCTGACGTCGGGATGCTCGATGATGGCGACGGGACCCGCAGAACTCCCGTCCGCCCGCGCCGACTGGATTCGCTCGGCGGCATAGGCCAGCGCCTGTTGCGTCGCGCGCTCGGCGATCTGGACGCCTTGATTCCCGACATTGAGGCGAGCCTGGTTCATCATCGTGAACATCGCCTTCATGCCACCCATTTCCTCCCCCACCAGTTCACCGATGCAATCATCCTGATCGCCATAGGACATGACGCAGGTGGGAGAGGCATGGACGCCCATCTTATGTTCGATGGAGGCGCAATGGACGTCATTAAGCGGCCCAAGACCACCATCGTCCTTCACGCGATATTTGGGGACCAGGAAGAGCGAAATGCCCTTTGTGCCCGCTGGCGCTCCGGGCGTGCGGGCGAGCACCAGATGGACGATATTGTCCGTCAGGTCATGTTCGCCGAAGGTGATGAAGATCTTCTGCCCCTTTAACCGATAGGTGCCATCGCCAAGCGGCGTAGCCATGGTTCGGAGCGCCCCCACATCCGATCCCGCCTGCGGCTCTGTGAGGTTCATCGTACCCGTCCATTCGCCGCTCACCAGCTTTGGCAGCCATTTGGCCTGCTGCTGCGCCGAGCCATGCGCCATCAGCGCCTCGATCGCGCCAGGGGTCAGCATGTTGACCAGCGAAAAGGCCATGTTGGCGCTGCCCAGATCCTCCATCACCACGGAAAATAGCGAGAATGGCAGCCCTTGCCCGCCAAAGCCCTCCGGGCCATTGATGCTGCCCCAGCCATTGGCGACAAAGGCGCGATAGGCTTCACGAAATCCGGCAGGCAGTGTGACCTTCCCGTCGCTCCATTTGGCGCCTTCCTGATCGCCAATGCGATTCAAGGGAGCATATTCCCCTTCCGCGAACTGGGCGATCCCTTCGACTATGGCGTCCACCGCCTCGGGACTGGCGGCGGCGAACGCATTATGGCTGGCGAGCTCTGAAATACCCGTCACATGATCAAGGACGAAACGCTGCTCACGGATGGGGGCCTTATAGTCCATGGCTGGTGTCCTCTTGATGCTTTTGCGCTTTCACGCTTGATTCCAGGCGGCTATAGCGCCGGGCTGTGAGCAGCGCAAAACCGCCCTTCCAGACCAATATCCTCCCCTATGGCAGGGCCGCACTCGAACAAGCTGCAGCGTTGATCCGGGAGGGGCGGGCAGTGGCCGTGCCCACCGAAACGGTTTACGGACTGGCAGCGGACGCCACCAGCCCCGAAGCGGTCGCCCGCATTTATGCGGCGAAGGGACGGCCGAGCTTCAATCCCCTGATCGTTCATATCGCGGGCATGGACATGGCCCGGCGGATCGCCCGCTTCTCACCGCTTGCGGAGGAATTGGCCGGACGCTTCTGGCCGGGCCCGCTTACGCTCGTGCTGCCCCTGCAGGAAGAGAGCGGGATCGCCTCGCTGGTGACCGCAGGTCTTCCGACCATCGCCCTTCGTTATCCGCACCATGAAGCGATGCAGGCGCTGATCCGGGAAAGCGGCCGCCCGCTTGCCGCGCCCTCGGCCAATGCCAGCGGTTCGATCAGCCCAAGGCGCGCGGAACATGTGATGGCGAGCCTTGGCGGGCGGATTCCCCTGATATTGGATGCAGGTCCAACGGAGCATGGCCTGGAATCGACCATCCTCGCGCCGGAGACGAATTCGATCAGGCTGCTAAGGCCAGGGCCTGTAACAGCGGAGATGCTGACCCGGATGATGAAGTGCCCGGTCATCGGCCCCCAAGGGGACAAGATCGAGGCGCCCGGTCAGCTTCTCAGCCATTACGCCCCCTCAAAACGGGTGCGGCTCAATGCAAAAACGGCGCGCAAGGGCGAGTATCTGATCGGCTTTGGCGACATGCCGTGCGATTATAATCTCAGCGAAAGCGCCAAGCTGGAAGAGGCGGCAGCGCGGCTCTTCGATGCCTTGCACCTCGCCGACGCCAGCGCCGCGAAGGCCATTGCCGTGGCCCCGGTGCCAGGAGAAGGGCTGGGCGTGGCGATCAATGACCGGCTGAAACGGGCCGCGGCCTGAGTTCGCCTTTTTACCCGTCCCTACATCGCCCCGGCGATCAGTCCAGCCGCTTCCTTGCCGCGCCAGTCCATCGCGCCTAGCACCCGCACCACTTCCTTGCCCTCCGCGTCGTAAAGCACCGTCGTCGGCAGCAGGCCGGAACCATAATGGAACCCGAACTGGTTTTCCGGGTCGAGATAGGGCTGCAACGCAGTGAATTTGCGCTGTTTGAAGAAAGGGTCGACCTTTTCCCGGCCGGTGGTGTCCTGTGAGATCACCACCACTTGCAACTTCCCGTTGCGCTCCACCGCCAGCGCATCGAGGGCGGGCATCTCGATGACGCAAGGTCCGCACCAGGTCGCCCAGAGATTGACCAGCAAGGGCTTGCCCGCAAAGTCCGCCAGCGTCACATCCTGGCCATCCGGTCCCTCAAAGCTGAAGCCCGGCGCTGCCTCCCCCGCATGGCTCTTGTCGATCCTGAAATTGAAGCCCGGCTCCGTCCCCTGTCCCTTTTCGCTGATTTGAGCGGCATTCTCTTGCTCCTTGCCGCCCGATTGCCTATCGCAGGCCACGAGCGCGAAGGACAGGGTCGAAAGCAGGAGACAGGCAATTACGGATCGCACGACGGCAGGCTCCAACAGTATGTGGGGCGGGCGCTTCGCTGAGGGCCCGGCTTCGGTGATGCGCGAGATAAATGCCTCCATCCCATTCGACAAGCGTTTGTGGCGTCAGGATATCGCCGGGTCGAAGGCGCATGTCGCCATGCTCGGCAAGCAGGGCATTGTCTCGGACGAGGATGCCGCGACCATCGCCAGGGGCCTTGATCAGATCGCCGCCGAATATGAGGCGGACGGCGTTCCCGAGAATCTGGACCTTGAAGACATCCACATGCATGTCGAATCCCGGCTGGCCGAGCTCATCGGCCCGGTGGCAGGGCGGCTGCATACCGCACGCTCGCGTAATGACCAGGTCGCAACCGATTTCCGCCTTTGGGTACGCGATGCCATGGATATGGTCGATGCTGGCCTCAAGGCATTGCAAGCCGCACTGGTCACCCGCGCGGAGCAGGAAAGTGCGAGCGTCATGCCCGGCTTCACCCATCTTCAATCCGCCCAGCCAGTGACGCTCGGCCATCATCTGATGGCTTATTATGAGATGATCGGCCGCGACAGGTCCCGCTTCGCCGACGCGCGGGCGCGGATGAATCGCTGCCCCCTGGGTAGCGCGGCGCTGGCGGGAACAGGATTTCCGCTGGACCGGCATGCGACAGCGGCGGCGCTCGGCTTCGACGGCCCGACGGACAACAGCCTGGACAGCGTATCCGACCGTGATTTCGCGCTCGATTACCTCATGGCTGCCACGCAGTGCAGCCTTCACCTCTCGCGTCTTGCTGAAGAGTTCATCATCTGGGCCAGCCAGCCCTTTGGCTTTGTCTCGCTGCCCGATGCCTATTCGACGGGCAGTTCGATCATGCCCCAGAAACGCAATCCCGACGCCGCGGAACTGGTGCGGGGCCATGCGGGGCGGATCGCCGGCTGCATGAACGCCCTCGTCATCACGATGAAGGGCTTGCCGCTTGCCTATTCCAAGGACATGCAGGACGACAAGCCGCCGCTGTTCGAGGCGCATGACCTGCTTGGCCTTTCCATAGCGGCCATGACGGGCATGGTGGAAAAGGTGACTTTCCGTACAGACCGGATGCGGGCGCTTGCCGAAAGTGGTTTCGCCACTGCCACCGACCTTGCCGATTGGCTCGTGCGGGAGGGCGGAATTCCTTTCCGCGAGGCGCACCATATTACCGGGCGCGCCGTCAAATTGGCCGAGGCCGAGGGCAAGCCGCTGGCCGAGCTTCCGCTCGCAAAGCTGCAGGCCATCGATGCGCGTATCGATGCGCGGATATTCGACGTGCTGACCGTCGATGCCTCCGTGGCGAGCCGCCGCAGCCATGGCGGCACCTCGCCCGAGCGCGTAGCTGAACAGGTGGCCGCTGCGAAGGCGGCATTGGGGACAGGGAAATGAACAATCGTCATTATCCGTTCGCCCTGAGCCTGTCGAAGGGCTTTATTTCTCTTTTTGAGAGGAGGAACGGGCTTCGACAAGCTCAGCCCAAACGGAAACTGTGCTTGTTGCCTGTCCCATTGCTGGCCCTCGCCCTCGCGGCCTGCGGCAGCCGCACTGCCCTCACTCCGCCGGAGGGCAAGAGCCTGCCGCCCAAACCGCTGGCCGCGCAGGAGACGCCCACGCCGGAGGAACTGATGACGCCCTCGCCTCAGTCCCGCCCGGGACGAAGCGACGAGCTGTTGAAGCAATCGAAGAAACGCGAGCAGGACGAATTCGACCTGCCGCCGCCGGGCTGATCCGGCCTTATTTCACTGGAATCCCGATGGACCATTTTCAATATCAAGACGGCCTGATGCATGTCGAGCAGGTGCCCATGTCCGCCATTGCCGAGGCGGTCGGCACGCCTGTCTATATCTACTCCACGGCGACGCTCGAGCGGCATGTCCGGGTATTCAGGGAAGCCCTGGATCCCCTGCCCGATCCGCTGGTGGCCTTTGCTGTAAAGGCCAATCCCAATGGAGCGGTTCTGGCTACCCTGGCGCGGCTCGGCCTTGGCGCCGACGTAGTTTCGGGCGGCGAATTGCGCCGGGCCGTGGCCGCCGGAATGAACCCGGCCAAGGTGGTTTTCTCCGGGGTCGGCAAGACCGCTGAGGAAATGCGCCTGGCGCTGGAGCTTGGCATTTTCCAATTTAATCTGGAAAGCGAACCGGAAGCAGAGATGCTCTCCGAAATAGCCCTTTCCATGGGCAAGGTGGCGCCCGTCGCTTACCGGATCAACCCGGATGTGGACGCAGGCACGCATGAGAAGATCTCCACGGGCAAGTCGGAGAACAAGTTCGGCATTCCCTATGACCGGGCGATCGCCAGCTATGACCGGGCGGCGCAACTGGCGGGGCTCGATGTGCAGGGCGTGGCGGTCCATATCGGCAGCCAGTTAACCGACCTCGACCCGCTCGAGGCGGCTTTCAAAAAGGTAGGCGCGCTGATCGAGGCGCTGCGCGATGAGGGACACAATATCCGCACGGCGGATCTGGGCGGCGGTCTCGGCGTTCCCTATGATCCCGCGCTTCCCGTTCCTCCCAGCCCCGCTGCCTATGGCGAGATGGTCAGGCAGGTGACGGCGGGCTGGAATGTGCGCCTCGTCTTCGAACCTGGCCGCGTGATCGTCGGCAATGCAGGCGCGCTGCTCTCGCAAGTCATCCGGATAAAGCAGGGCGCAACCCAGCCCTTCGTCATTGTCGATGCGGCCATGAACGATCTGCTCCGGCCCAGCCTGTATGATGCCTGGCATGACATCCGGGCGGTCAAGCCTCGCGGCAAGCGTGCGGAGGCGACGGTGGTGGGCCCCGTCTGCGAAACCGGAGACACATTCGCGCGAAACCGTGACATGGATGCAGTCCAGGCCGGAGATCTTGTCGCCTTCATGACCGCCGGAGCCTATGGCGCAACCATGGCGAACACCTATAACAGCCGCGCACTGACGCCCGAAGTGCTGGTCTCCGGCGACAAATGGGCAGTGGTCAGGAAGCGCCCTCCGATCGAGGCGCTGATCGAGGGCGACGACATTCCCGATTGGGCGAAATGACATGCACAGCCTTCCGCTGTTCCTTCGCCTCAAGGACCGGCCGGTCATCCTGCTGGGCGAAGGCGAAACAGCGAAGGCCAAGGCCCGGCTGCTGAAGCGCGCGGGCGCGCGGATCGTTGGCGAGGCAGACGAAGCGCAACTGGCCATTGTGGCAATCAGCGACGAGGCCGAAGCGCTCGCGGTCATTGATAGGCTGAAAGCGCGCGGGGTGCTCGTCAATGCCGTCGACCGCCCGGACCAGTGCGACTTCACCCTGCCCGCCATCATTGACCGCGATCCCGTGCTGATCGCCATAGGGACTGGCGGTGCTTCGGCGGGCCTCGCCAAGACGCTCCGGCAGCGGCTAGAGGCGCTGCTGCCGCCGGAACTCGGTTCATTGGCTCAGGGGCTCGCAAAGGCGCGCGCTGCCATGAAAGCCCGCTGGCCCGATGCGGCACAAAGGCGCCGCGCCATTGATCTTGCGCTAGGCGAAGGCGGACCGCTGGACCCTTTGGCGCCAAGCGAACCGGATGCCGTGGAACAATGGCTCAGGCAGGAACGGCCAGCTACTATCGATCAGTTGATTGAGATCGAACTCTCCTCAAGCGATCCCGACGATCTCACCTTACGCGCCGCCAGACTCCTCGGCATGGCCGATACGATTTACCACCTGCCCGGCACCCCCGCCGTCATCCTTGACCGGGCACGCGCCGACGCCGCCCGGATACAGGTGACGGCCCTGCCCTCGCATCCCGCCCCCGGTCTTTCGCTTTTTCTGATCTGGCGGAACAGCGAGGCGAGCGCTAACGCGCGCTGATGGACGCGTTCCTTACTTCCACCTTCATTGTCGCGCTTGCTGAAATGGGCGACAAGACCCAGCTTCTCGCGATCCTGCTGGCGAGTCGTTTCCGCAAGCCCTTGCCCATCGCTCTTGGCATCCTGGCCGCGACTCTCGCCAATCACTTCCTGGCGGCGCTGGCGGGGCAGCAGATGGCAAGCCTGCTGGACAGCGCGGCATTCCGCTACGCTGTCGCTGCGGGGTTCATTGCCATGGCCGCCTGGACGCTGATCCCCGACAAGATGGACGATGATGAGGCAAAACCAGCCCGCTTCGGCGCCTTTCTGACGACGCTGATCGCCTTCTTTCTTGTCGAGATCGGCGACAAGACACAGATCGCCACCATAGCCCTTGGCGCCCAGTTCGGCACGGTGGGCTGGGTCACCATCGGCACGACTTTGGGCATGATGATCGCCAATGTTCCCGCGGTGCTCCTGGGCGAGGCATTGGTGAAGCGCGTGCCGATGCGTGCGATGCACCTCGCCGCCGCCGCGCTGTTTCTGGGACTGGGCCTCTGGATGATCGCGGAGCTTCAGCGCTGGGTCTAGGGCCGATCGCTCAGGTCGCTTAGGGCAAGCGTGACATTGTAATATTTGGGATCGCCAGTAACCTCCCGGCCCACCCAATCGGGGAGCGGCATCTGGTCATCAGCGCCTTTGAGTTCCACCTCCGCCAGCACCAGACCGGCAAGCCCGCCGCTGAAGCAATCCACTTCCCAGACCAGATCGCCGCGCCATATCTTCTTCCGGGTCTTTTCGATCAGATTTCCGGTCCGAAGTTTCAACATGGCCCGCGCGTCATCCGCCGGGATCGCATATTCATATTCCTGCCGCTCGACGCCTGTGCCGCGATCCTTGACGGTCAGCAGTGCCGATGTGCCGTCGATGATCCGCACCCGCACCTGCGCCATGTCGCCAATGGCGATGTAACCTTGGACGATCCGCCTTTCTTCCCCAGGCTCATCGCGCCAGCCTTCACCGTTCACCAGGAACTTTCTTTCTATTTCCTGTCCCACGGGTCAATCTTCCCCGCGCCATAATTGCCAGTAGCTTTCCCAGCGCGCCGCCAGTGCCCTGGGCCGCTCCGCAAGCAGCCGGGCCCCGCTACGGAAAGACGCATCAGCGATATTCTCCTGAAGTTCATGCGACAGCCCGCAAATATGGCGGACGGCTTCGGCGCCGCCATAATCGTGCGGGCGCTCCGCCAGCCGCTGCTGCAGCACCGCCATGTCGTGATGTTCCCCCAGCAGGTCCGCAAGGTCGGACAGGGCCGTCGTGTGAACCTGCATCATCTCTGGCCAGATTTCGCGGAACAGCCGCGCTTGATAGGCGTGATATTTCACGTGCTTGCGCCACTCATGCATGGCGTCCGGCACAGCGTCGTGCCGGGCATGCGCCATTGCGTCCCGGGCGCGCTTCAACCCTTGGCAAAGGCCGCCGGCAAATGCTGCAAAGCCATCGCCTTCAATGACCCACATCTGCGCCCGTTCCCGGGCCTGAACCATGCCGTTCCGGAAATCTGCAAGCCTGTCGGGACCGCCAGCCGTCCGCTCTTCCTTGTCCGTGGCCAGTCTCGCGCACAGGGCATACATGATGTCCGCGTCTGCATCCTTGCCGAAATGCTGACCGATCCTGTCACAGCTATGGATCAGCACATCCTGATCGCGAACGCCGCTCAACATCCGCGCCAGATCCCGAAAGGCGGCATTTTCCCTCGCATAGTCGGCGAGGCCCGGCCGTACCAGCCGGATAAGTGCCCGCAATTTCTTGCAGCGTTTCCTTACCTGATGGACGATCTGCTCCGGCGTCAGTTCTTTGCCATCAATCTCCGACAGGGCAGCGTCGATCTGGCTGAGCGCCACCCGCCGGACCGCTGCCTGGGCGGTCTTGTCACTTTTCTTGAAGTGAAAGGACATGTCCGTCCCGTTGCCGTCCATCGCTCGTACCCCACGCCGATGCTGGTCGGGTCCGACCATAGCATTGCAAATGGCCGTTGGGGAGTCGCACATGATGCGCAGCTTTCAACGCACTCGAAGGCCCGAATTAAAACAAACCCGCTCTTCGCCGTTTGCATGGCCAGACAGCATGCCCCGCCGGGGCGGACCACGAAGAGGCTGACATGAAACGCACACGCATATTGGTAGTGGATGATTCTGTGACCATCCGGGCGATGATCGAAAGCGTCCTTGAGCAGGATCACCGGCTTGAAATTGTAGGCATCGCATCCAACGCCGAAAGAGCCGAACGGCTGATTGCCATCACCAATCCCGACGTCATCACGCTCGACATCAAGATGCCGGGAATGGACGGGCTGCA
The DNA here is from genome assembly GCA_035280705.1 of Rhizorhapis sp. Taxonomy (GTDB): domain Bacteria; phylum Pseudomonadota; class Alphaproteobacteria; order Sphingomonadales; family Sphingomonadaceae; genus Rhizorhapis. Next base: position 9,439 of record DATEFI010000232.1, read on the forward strand.
ACTGCTTGACCGGATCATGGCGAGGAAACGCCGCCCGGTCATCATGCTATCCAGCCTGACCGTGCGCGGCGAAAGGATCCGGGCCGAATGCCTGGAAAGAGGCGCTGCCGCATGCTTCAACAAGTCGCATATCTTCAGCGACGCCAAGGGCCTGATCCGCATGATTCATCTGACCGCAGCGGGCAGAGCTATTCGTGAGGAAGTGGCGGAACCGGCACTCGCCTGACCGGCGGACCGCGGGTACGGATCGCCTATCGGAAAAGGCCGATTTCCCGGAGCCGCTCCATAAGATAGGCATCAGCCATAATGGGTTCGGGATAGCGATTTGGATGCGCCTCATCAACGCAATCCGGGAGCGTCCGGATCAGGAAATCCGGCCTCAAATGCAGAAAGAAGGGCATTGAATAGCGCGAATGGCCACGCCTTTCGGATGGCGGGTTGCAAACCCGATGCGTAGTGGACGGCAGGCGGTGATTGGTCAGGCGCTGCAGCATGTCGCCGACATTTACCACCAGTGCCCCCTCTGGCGGATTGACGGGAAGCCAGCGCCCTTCCCCGCCCAGCAATTCGAGGCCTGCCTCCTCTGCTCCAAGGAGCAGGGTGATCAGATTGATATCCTCATGCGCCCCTGCACGGATTCCCGGCGCGTCCGCTGGCACTGGCGGATAGTGAAGCAGCCGCAAAATGCTGTTGCCGTCCCGCACGGCGTCATCGAACCAGTTGCCCGGCAAACCCAGGTGAAGAGCGATCGCTGAAAGCAACCTGCCGCCGACGCGGTCGAACTCGGCGAAAAGCCGTTGGAAGCATGGCTTGAAAAGCGGAATTTCGGCAGGCCAGATATTTGCCGGCATCCGATCCGCGAAAGGATGCTGTCCCGGCAAATCCCGCCCGACGTGCCAGAACTCCTTCAGGTCATTTTCGATGGCGTCTTTCGCTATTTCGGTGCGGTACGGCGTGTAGCCGCGCTGCCCGGCGCCGCCCCGAATATGGTACTGGCGCTTGACGGCTTCTGGCAGCGCGAAGAAAGCCTTCGCCAGCGCCCAGCCCTGCTCCACCAGGCCCGAGTCCAAGCCATGATCCCGCACCATGGCAAAGCCGAATCGCTCGAACGAGCTACCCAAGGCCTGCGCAAAGGCTGAGCTGCCTGCCCCGGACATGGACAGCACTGGAACCTGGTCGAGAATCGCTGACGGCATATGGGCTCCCTTTGCCAACCCCTATCCTGTTAACCGATAAGCCGATAGATTGCCGCCGCCATCGAACAGGAGACAAGCGCCATGAGCGGACGGCAATATTGGCTGATGAAATCCGAACCCGACTGCTTTTCCTGGGACGACCTTGTCGCGCAGGGCAAGGCGGA